>CAMMNR010000006.1 GCA_946498265.1 uncultured Clostridium sp.
AGCATACTTGGATTATAACGTGCTCTTTTATAATTGTCAGCCTTAAATAAGCATTATTTTTCATTCATAGTTATATAATTTATGTATTGTTCTTTTAGTAATTCTGTAATTATTTCTTTTAAACTTTCTTTTCCATATTCAATTTGTATATTTACATTTTGTCCGTTTTTCATTTTTTCTTTGCTCCTTTTTAGTTTTGTTTAATATTATGATAAATCTTTAAATTTATTCCTCTACTATTAAGGTCTCTTATAAAGTTTAAAAATCGGACAGATTTTGGAAATTTGTTTTTTAAATCACAAAAAAGAGATATCTTTTGATACCCTTAACACAATGTATTTTATCTAAAATAATAACTTATAATTCTTCAAAATAATTTTTATAAATAAGCAGAGCCTAAAGTAAGAATTCTCTAAACTTCAGACTCTACTATTAAAAACAAAATCAATTAAACTTAATTTTTTTTAACCTTTCGTTAAACCACTTTTCTTTTTCTTCAATTTCTTCTTCTTCATTTTCTCTTCGACAGTTGTCTATTAGCATAGCTAAATCATAGCATAACTGAACTTTATCATTATTGATTAAAGTAGATTTTTCTTTTTCTAAAGCATTACAATGACATGCATAATCTAGAGCAAATAATAAAACTGTAAGTTCATAAAATTTCTTTTTATTTTTTTGGTGAGATATAACATTGATTCTCTTTATTAAAACTTTTTTTATGTCCTTTGCTATTTTTGTAATACTATCAATATTTACAAATTCAAAATTTTTTCCAATAAAATAAGAAAGTGTTGTTTCAAATTCTTTTTTTAATTGAGTATTTGATAAACTTTCATAAAATTCCCTGTCAGCATACAATACGCTACTTAAATGATCCAAAAGATTAGATGCTTTGATTGGTTCGTTTAAAATCCGAGTTATTATTTGTTTCTTAATTGATTTTTTCATTCTACTTATCCTCCTTTGAGTTGATATAATTAATTATAACATAAACTATTACTATATTCAATTTTCAGCAACAAATTATATTTTTTACTTTTTTTGTGTATATACACATTTTTTGTTAATAATATATTTCATATCTTAAAAAATATTCACATTTTTTCTCTTTTTATTTTAGCTTTGTTCTTTTATTTTTATCTTTGATAACAACTTATAATTAATCGTTTTATCATTAATATTTATCCCCTATACAACTTATTATTTTAAGCTTCCCAAAAAGAAATCTTCTTACCTTTTCTTTTTGCATACTCTATTTCTGATTTTGTACTTTCTCCAATATATCCACCAACATTAATTACATAAATCTCGTCTGACATATCTATTTTTTGTTTATGCATTTCATCTAGCATTTTCTTAGTTTTTTCATCTATATTCTCTTTTTTTATATTGTTAAAAAAATTAGGTGTTAAAACTATATTTCCATCTAATGTAAGTTTTTCTTGAACTTTCATAAATTCATCTTTAAATTTGATTGAGCCACATAGAGTAATTATCTTATATTTATCTGTAATAAGTGGTTTATCATTTTGTATTTTTTCTTTTCTAGCTCTATTAAAAAAGTATCCGACTCCTCTTTCTACTATAGTTTTGAATATTGCAATTTCATCATCAGTATAATGCCCTTGTCGTTTTATTATATTACAACTTGGTAATTCAAATATTACGGTATCAAAGCCATATTCTTTTGGTCTTTCAAAACTAACAATAATATACTCTTCTCCATCATCTTTTTTTATAATATCTGAAAATACTGCTAAAGTTCCATCTGCATATTTCACATATTCATGCATCAATTTCAATCACTCGCTTTCTTTTTTATTAGTTCATTATAAAAGGCAGGAAAGAGATACAGAATGTATCTCCTAAACACATAGAAAAACAAGTTTTCTAGTTCTCTGCGTTCCATAAAATAATACAGAGAAAATACAGAGTTCCCACTTCGGTATATTGTTAGTTTCCAATATATTTCTTTAATACTTCTCTTACTAACAATAGAATTTCACCTCATCATCTCCATATTTTTCTCTCCATTTTGAAACTATTTTTAAATAATATAATGGTACTATCTCAAGTAATCTATTTAATTCTCTTTCAGGAATGCGTCCATTATTATTAGCTAAAATACAACCTCCTGCTTTTGTAAGCCATACTTTTGTTGAATTTGGTGTTGGCTTTCCTTTTGAAATATGAATGTGAATAGGTTCACTATTTTCATTTGACCAAAAATAAATCTTATATCCGCATTATTTCTAAAATACTAGGCAAATTTAAGTCCCCCTTCTCTCGCATATTTAAAGAATAAATGAGCACCTTTTTCAACTGTTTCTCTAAATTCTTTTATCTCTTCTTCGCTGTAGTTTCCATCTTGCTCTACTATCTCATAACTTGGAAGTTCAAAAACCACAGTATCAAAACCATTTTCTGTTGGTCTTTCAAAAGAAACTCTTATATATTCCTCTCCATTATCTTTTTTTCTAATATCTGAGAAAACGACTAATGTTTCATCAGGATATTTAGCAAATTCATACACCATTACTTTCACTCTCCATTCTTTCTAACTTTATTATTAATTAATCAAATTTATTTAAAATGCTTGTCCTTTATTTTATTAAAATTAGATTTTTCTTATATACTATTATTAGTATAGCATAATTTGTTTAAATTTACTATATTTTTGGATAACTTTAGAAATTTTTATTTTATTGAAATTTTAAAGTATCATTTAATGTATCATTTATAGTATCTTAAAGTATCATTATAAATGATTGCTCTAAATAGGCTATTACTCTATCATTTTGTCTCTATATAATTTCCGGACATTAAGTATTTAGGTGTATGATTTCCTACTATATGTCCTTCGTCTATCATTTGTTTAACTAATTCCTCTTGAGTGTTTACATAGTGAGCTGTTATAAAAAATGCAGCCTTTACATCATTTGTTTTCAATACTTCTAAAATCTTTTGTGTATAACCAGCTTCATATCCTTCATCAAAAGTTAAATAGATTATTTTATCATTATTATTTCCTAGACATATTCCTTCACTTTCTTCTAGTAACTTTTTATTTTGCGTTCCTACGTCTGGTTGTTCATGATTGTCATTCCTTTTTATCCCCCAGCCTATTTTTTTGTTGCTACTTGCTTCTGAACTTGTTTCTTGTAAATTTTCTTCTCCATTTATTGAAATTATGCTAAGAAATATTACACTTATTATTAATATAAATATGGCTAATAATTTGATGTTTATTTTTTGTTTTTTCATGGTCTACACCTCGCTATTTTATTCTTCTTTTAATTTTATGAGTATTTTTTTAGATTATTACAATAATATAGAGAAGCTTTTCATTTAATAGGAATTCCATAAAAATTTCTATTTTTGGGCACTCACTCTTTTCATTAGCAAAAAAAATAAATCTAAAACATTTGTAAGTCCTAGATTTATTTAAACAATACTAAAACTAATATTGTCCTGTTAGTTTTGTGTTTTCATACAATTCATTACACAGTCTGCAAATGCATCAATTTTAATCACTTGCTTTCTTTTTTATTAGTTTATTATAAAAGGATTGAAAAAGTTTTCTTTATTAACACTACTCTTATATTAATAATAGAATTTCACTACTTGATTTACACTTGCAAATATTTTTACCATATACTTACAAATTAATTTTTAATATTCTTATACCATAGACATTGTAATATGCTTTATATTCTTGGATGACTTCACCACGCCCCTCAAAAATATGTTCATGCCCTTCGTACTTATAAATAGGTATCATAAATATTACTAAAAAATAAACTATAACTACAATGATTAACATCGTTCGTTTAGAAATCTTTTGAATAACAATGAATATAACTATATTTACTAAAATAAATATACATATTCCCCATAATAAAGGTATTTCATTCGCCGTTACTATAATATATATATTAAGCGAAGATAATATTAATGCTATATTTATACATATAATTAATAGTGATATATTTTTTCCTATTTTTAATATTTCTTTTTTCTTCACAAAATGAAAATTTATTCCATATATAACCATGGAAAATATTATAGGTACTATAATATTTTCTATCATATTTATTCTCCTTTTCACACTAAATTCTCTGGATTTAAACATTCTAATTCTGGTAATACAAACCTTCCATCTTTCCTAATAAGAACATCATCAAAATATATTTCTCCTCCACCATATTCTGGAGTTTGAATATTTACTATATCCCAATGAATACTTGAGCGATTTCCATTATCACTTTCTTCCAAACTATCTCCAGGAGTAAAATGAAAACTCCCTTTTATTTTTTCATCAAATAAAGTATCTCCTATTGGTTTTTCTATATATGGATTTAGTCCAAAAGCAAATTCTCCTATATATCTTGCTCCTTCGTCTGTGTCTAATATTTCATTTAATTCTTTTGTTTTATTAGATGTTGCTTTTACTATTTTTCCATCTTTAAATTCAAATTTTATATTATTAAATAAAATACCATTATAGATTGTTTCTGTGTTATAAGTTATATATCCATTAACACTTGTTTTTACAGGTGCTGAAGCAACTTCTCCATCTGGAATGTTGAATGTTCCTGTATATTTTTCTGCTGGAATTCCTTTTACACTAAACGTTAGATCTGTTCCTTCTCCTAATATATGAACTTTATCTGTTTTATTTAATAAATCTCTTAGTGGGTCCATTGCTTTTGACATTTTCGAATAATCTAAATTACATACATTAAAGAAAAATTCTTCAAATTTATCTTTATTCATTTTACTCATCTGTGCCATAGAATCATTTGGATATCTTAAAATACACCATTTTGTATGTTTTACTCTTTCTTCAAAATGAACTGGCACAGTATAATGTTTATTGTATAATTCCATTATTTCTTTTGAAATACCATTTAATTCACTAGTGTTTGGCGTTGCTCTAATTCCAATATATGCTTGCATGTCTTTCATTCTTGCCTCATCATGTTTTCCATACATTTTTATTTGTTCTTCTGTTGCATTTTCTAGCATAACCCTTAATATTTCATAATTTATAATATTGAAAAATGGTTTTGCTCCTAGCTCTTCCGCTTTTTTTATTAATTCTTTTGCAAGTGGTATTCCATCTTCTCCTAATATTTCTATCAGTATGTTATCTCCCTTTTGAATATTTACTGAATATGTTAATAAATTATTTGCTAATTTTTCTATTCTAAAATCTTTCATTCTATTTATCCTCCTGAATTTTTTACATTTTGGGGACAGTCCCCAAAATGGTAATTTTAAAATATCATATTTTATTTAAATTTACAATAAAAAAGTTTATACTTTTAAATTAAATCTAGATTGCATATTCCCTGTGCAAATGTAATTTTGTATTATAACACTATTTTTCTTAGTATTAAATTGCAGTCATACTAATTGTTCTACCAATTTGGATAAATTTGTAAATTCCTCTTGACAATCACTCTTTTTTAGATTATAGTGTTGTTTGTACTGGAAAATTAAGGTAATTTATTTTTTTATGTCGAACTTAAGACTATTTTATATATTGGGGGGTTATAATGTTAAATTTCGTTATTTGTGATGATAACTTACACATCTTAGATAAGCTAGAAAAAATGTTAAATGATATTTTAATTAAATATAGTGATGAAGCAAAAGTAGTCTTTACTTCTGATAATATTGATGATTTTCTTAAATATTCTGATGAAAATAAAGTTGATGTTTTTCTATTAGATATTAATTTTAAAACTAATAGAAATGGTTTAAATGTTGCGGAGACTATTAGAAAGAGAAATAAAAACGCATATATAATTTTTACAACTGGTCATATGGAATATGTATTAATGGCCTATAAATATAAAACTTTTGATTACCTTACAAAACCAATTACTCCAGATAGATTAGAGGAAACTATAAAACGTCTTTTTGATGATATTAATGGTATGCCAAAAAAGTATTTGAGAATTGATAATAAAAATACTTTGATTGATGAATCAGAAATAGAATATATCAAAAGAGATGGTATGAAATTGGTTTTTCATACTGCTTCTCGTGATTATGACATTTACAGTTCTTTTAATAAGTTTCAAGATAAACTACCAAAAAACTTTATTAGATGTCATAAGTCTTTTGTTGTTAATATTAATCAAATTAATGATGTTGACCCTGTAACTGGAATTATTACTTTGAAAGATAATAATTCTTGCTATATTGGTCCTAAATATAAATCTGATTTTATGGAGGTATTAAATAATTATGGAATTTTTTAATAATATATGGGTGGCTTTGAGTACACCAAATGAAATATTAATGAATATATTACTTATACCAGCTGGTATTATAGAAAGTATTTTAATATTATATATTTTTATCAGCATATTAAATATACAAACTACTAAAAAACAAAAAATAATATATGTAATACTAATGACAATTACTAGTTTATTAAGTATGTATGTAATACCAAATCCATTCAATATAATATTCAACTATTTACTTATGTTTATATTAGCTATTTCTATATTCAAAGTATCAATACTTAAAGGATTATTATGTATGTTATTATCATCAATAATATTCGCCTTATTAGGAATGTTGATTTCTAATCCTTATATGACTATTTTTAAAATTTCTTCTCAAGCATTAAATGACATACCTATTTATAGATTGTTATACTTATTCATTACTTATATATTTGCTTTTATAATAATAATTGTTATTAGAAAGAAAAACATCATATTGTCTATACTAGATGATTTAAACAAGAAGAATAAACGCATTATTATAATCAACTTAATATTTGCTACAATCACATTAATATTCCAGGTAATTTTAACTTTTTATTACACTGACGTATTACCTATTAGTATAACTTTTCTTAGCTTTGTTATTTTTCTTTCATATGTTGCAATTAGCATATTTAGTCTTACTCGTGTCATGAAACTAAATTTAGCTACTAAAAAACTTGAAAGTGCTGAAGAATATAATAATACTTTAAGAATTTTACATGATAATGTTAGAGGATTTAAACATGATTTTGATAATATAGTTACAACTATTGGTGGATATATAAGAACAAATGATATGGAAGGTTTAAAACAATATTATCTACAACTTGAAGATGATTGTCAAAGAGTTAATAATTTATACATTCTTAATCCATCAGTTGTTAATAATGATGGTATATATAATCTAATAATGAAAAAATATCATGAAGCAGAAGAAAAAGATATTAAAGTTAATATTTCATTTTTACTAGATTTAAGTACATTAAATATGAAAATATATGAATTTGCAAGAATTTTAGGAATATTACTAGATAATGCTATAGAAGCAAGTTCAGAATGTGAAGAGAAAATTATTAATTTAACATTTAGAAATGATTCAAAAAATTCTAGACAATTAATTATTATTGAAAATACATATAAAAATAAAGATGTTGATACTCATAAAATATTTGAAAAAGGTGTATCAGGTAAAGAAAACCATACTGGATTAGGTTTATGGGAAGTTAATAAATTATTAAATAAAAATAAGAATATTACTTTATTCACAACTAAAAACGATCAATTTTTCACTCAACAATTAGAAATATATTATAATAATTAAATTTATTTATAATGAAAAGTTTTTTAAAATACAATTTTAGAAAGCTTTTTATTTTTGTATTTATATGCATGATAAAAACAGCTTTATAAGCTGTTTTCAATAGGATTATCTATAACTTTTTAAAAGTTACTTGGTGTTTTTACCAAGGTTAATAACAAAATTAATCTTTTCTAATCATACTTGCTGGCATTTTTGGTTGATGCCATACAAATGCTATAACACAAGCTGTATTTGTTGCTTTTGCATATTTTTCTGCTACTTTTGCTAAGAATTTTAACATAGACCCTTCCCCCTTCTTAGTTATATATAATACAAAATACTACCGGTAATAATTTGTACTAAACTGTTTTTTCTATTATATCTCCATAAACTTCATATCCATATTTACTATTTGTTAATCTGTATACAAACTTAGTTATCATTATAGTTTGTATCAAATTTCCTAAAATCAATATATTTGATATTACATTATCTTTTATTATTAATGCACATATTAAGCCTATCGTAAATGTAATATATGATAATATTTGTTTTTTTCTTCTATCTTTTTTTCTTAAAATTGGTACATTTTCTGTATCTGCTGGTGCATACATTTTTATCATTATCATTCCAAATATCCATGTTAATAATATAACTATGTATTTAATAATAGATGATAAAACTATATATTGTGAAATATAAGGTATTCCACAAAAGAATAATGTTGTAAAAATTATGCAACCTATATGTGAATGTAAATGTACTCCTCCTACTGCTCCTTTATATGGAAGTAATACTATAAATGTAAATAATGCTAAAGGAAATATTCCTAATATATATGCCACTACTAACATTATTATAATCTTTGGAAATTCTCCTATTATATTTTGTAGTCCATAATTTATTACTTCAGCTTTTTCGTCGTCTATTTCTGGCATTTCTTGTTTAATTTTGTCGGTTAAGAAATTACAGATTTTGTCTATCATTTTCTCACCTCAATTCTTAAGCTAACTGAATTTTATCACCTATTTTTTTGTTATATGAATTTATTTTACGAAAAGCTTATTTTCTTTTATAAAAAATATTTATTATTTGTATATGTCGTCTTTCATAAAATATTCTTTGTATTTTGTATATACTGTTGATTTTCCCCCTGTAAATACGCAATTTGTTGGTTGTATTATTTTTTATGAATTTTTTTGTATATTAGAATTTTATAATATTTGAAATATGTTATGTCAGTGGCTACTGATAAATTTTTAAAAAAACTGTTAATATATTTTTTATATTCATTTGAAATAAAAAAAAACAGTACATACCAAATACTTTGATATATACTGTTTTCTATTAATATTTAATGGTAGCGAAGATGTGATTCGAACACATGACCCTTCGGGTATGAACCGAATGCTCTAGCCAACTGAGCTACTTCGCCATAAGCAATAACATTAATTATTATACTTTGTAATTTTAAATTTGTCAAGACAATTTGCAAATATTTTTCGTAAATTCTAACTATTTTGTTATAGTTTAAACTAATATTTTTAAATTATGCACAAATTTATCTTCTCAATCTCAAAGTATTACAAATAACTGTTAAGCTACTTAATACCATCGCAATACTTGCAATCATTGGATTTATTGATATTCCAAGTGGTTTCAAAAATCCAATTGCAATTGGAATCATTAAAACATTATAGAAAAATGCCCAAAATAGATTTTGCTTAATTATTTTTATTGTTTTCTTACTTATAGAAATTAATTTAGTTATACTATCTAGATTATCTCTTGTAAGAATAACATCTGATGAGTCCATTGCAATGTCTGTTCCACTTTTCACGCTAACTCCAATATCCGCTGTAGCAAGTGCTGGACTGTCATTTATTCCATCTCCACACATCATAACATTTTTGTTTTCTGATTTTAATTTTTTTATAACATTTGTTTTTTCTGAAGGTAAAACATTTGCTATTACTTTCGTTATACCTATATCTTCTGCTATTTTTGTAGCTGTATCTTTATTGTCTCCTGTTAGCATAATTGTATCAATTTTATTTTCATTTAATTCTTTTATTACTTGTTTTGCATTGTCTCTTACAATATCATTTACTCCAATTAGTGCAATTATTTTATTATTTCGAGTAACATATACTACACTGTTTCCATTTTTTGATAGTTCTTCTTCCTCTTTTTTGTAATTATTTTCTATATTGTATTTTTCCAAAATTTTTGAATTTCCTATAATCATTTTTTGATTATTTACTGTCCCTATAATTCCATATCCACTAACATTTTCAAAATCTTTTACTTCTACTTTTGTTATTTTATTTTCTTCTAAATAATCTGTAAATGCATTTCCTATTGGATGTGTTGATTTTGCTTCAAGACTTCCGACTAATTGTAATAACTCATTGTTTTTCATATTTGTATAATTTTTTATTTCAGATATTTTTAATTTTCCATATGTTAAAGTTCCTGTTTTGTCAAATACAATTGTGTTTACTTTTTGTGCATTTTCTAATATTTCACTTTTCTTTACTAATATTCCATTATTTGCACATAGCCCCTCTGCTACTACTATTGCAAGTGGTGTTGCTAGCCCTAAACTGCATGGACATGCTACAACTAATATTGTTACAAATACTATTAAACTACTTGCAAAATCATAGCCAAGTACTAAGTATGCTATAAATGCCAAAATTGCAATTCCTATAACTGTTGGTACAAAGTAACTTGAAACTTTGTCTGCGATTTTTGCAATTGGTGCTTTTGTATTACTTGCTTCCACTACTAATTTTACTATTTCAGATATTGTAGATTCTTTTCCTATTTTTTCTGCTTTGTATTCTATATATCCGTCATAATTAATGCTTCCTGCTATTACTTTTTGCCCTACTTCTTTAGTTACTGGCTTGCTTTCTCCGGTTATGAATGACTCATCTAAATGAGTTTTTCCTTCTATAATTTCTCCATCTACAGATATTCTTTCTCCTGGTTTACTAACTACTATGTCTCCTTTATGGACTTCGTCTATTGTCACTGTTTTTTCTTTTCCATCTACTTTTACTGTTGCTTTTTCTGGTGTTATTTTTACTAGTTTTTGGATTGCTTCTTTTGTCTTATCTTTGCTTATTCCATCTAAGTATCTACCTAATTTTATGAAATATATTACCATTGCTACAGATTCAAAATACAAATTGTGCATTGCTGAATTGTCTCCATTTATAATTAATATCATACTGTAAATACTGTATAAAAAACTGCTTAATACTCCAATTCCAACAAGTGTATCCATGTTTGGTGTTCTATGTATTAGATTTTTATAGCCATTTTTTAACACATCAAATCCATATATTATAAATAAAATTGCAAATATAAATAAACATATTGTATATCCTATAGGATTTTTATTTACATCTATTAATTCTAATGTTGGTAAATTAACCATATGTCCCATTGCAATATACATGAAAACAATTGCAAGCACTGTAAATATGATGAATTTTATTTTTTCTTTTTTGTTTTTACCTTCACTTTTTATTTCTTTGAATTCTCCTAAACTTTTAAATCCTGCTTTTTTTACAAATTCATTTAGTTTGTCAATATCTAAAATTTTCTCATCATATTCTATACTCGCATTTGCCATTACTAAATTAACTGATGCTTGTTTTATTCCTTGTTGTTTATTTAGATATTTTTCTAATCCATTTGAACATGCACTACATGTCATTCCTTCAATAGATAATATTATTTTTTTCATAATTATTTACATTCCTTTTTTATTTTTCTACTTCAAATCCAATATCATCAATAGTTTCTTCTAAAATCTCTGTTTTTACATCATCTTTTGATGTTACTTTTACTATTCCAGTTTCAAAACTCGCTTCTACATTTTCTACTCCTTTAATTTCTCCTAGTGCATTTTTTATTCTGTTTTCACATCCTCCACATACCATTCCTTTTACTTTTAAAGTTGTTTCTTTCATAGAAAAATTCCTCCCTTTTTTATAAAAATTCTTAGCCTTATATATAGGAAATCAACTTTTATCTTAAGTTTTTCCATATTTTAAAAAATTGATTTACCTTAATATTTATAATAATTTTATTTATTAATATTGCTTATCTTTTTAGTTTTTAATGCTCTTAAAGCATTTATAATAGCAATTATAGAAACTCCAACATCTGCAAACACTGCTTCCCACATTGTTGATAATCCAAATGCTGCTAATATTAATACTAGTACTTTAATTGCTATAGCAAATATAATGTTTTCTTTAACAATTCTCATTGTCTTTTTAGACAATTTAATTGCATTCACTATTTTTGATGGCTCATCTGTCATTATTACAATATCTGCCGCTTCTATTGCACTATCTGCTCCTAGTCCACCCATTGCAATTCCTATATCTGCTAATGCAAGAACTGGGGCATCATTAATTCCATCTCCAACAAATGCTAGTTTTCCTTTTTCTGATTTAGTTTTTAACAATTCTTCCACTTTTTGTACTTTACCATCTGGCAATAATTCTGTATATACTTTGTCTATTCCTATTTGTTTTGCCACATTTTCTCCTACATCTTTTCTATCTCCTGTAAGCATTACTGTTTGTTTTATATTATTTTTCTTTAATTGCTTTATTGTATATTTTGCATCTTCTTTTATTTTATCTGATATTAAAATATATCCTGCATATTTTCCTTGTATTGCTACATATAAAATTGTTCCAACATCTGTACATTTAGTAAATTCTATTTGCTTTTCTTCCATTAATTTTTCATTTCCAACTATGACATCTTGTTCTCCTATTTTAGCAATTATTCCTAAGCCAGATATCTCTTGATAATCTATTATTTGTTTTTCATCTACAGGTTTATTATACTTCTTTTTTATAGATTTTGAAATAGGATGATTAGAAAAATTTTCTGCATATGCTGATACTTTTAATAATTCTTCTTCTGACATATCTATCGCATTTACTTTTTGTACTTCAAAAACACCTTTAGTTAATGTCCCTGTCTTATCAAAAACTGTTATTTCTGTATTAGCTAAAGCTTCTAAATAGTTACTTCCTTTTACCAATACACCCATTTTAGATGCTCCACCTATTCCTCCAAAGAAACTTAAAGGTATTGAAATTACTAATGCACATGGACATGATACAACTAAAAATGATAATGCCCTATATATCCAATCTGAAAAACTTGCCCCTGGTATAAGAAGTGGTGGGAAAATTGCTAATATTAACGCAATTATAACAACAATTGGAGTATAATATTTTGCAAATTTTGTTATAAAGTTTTCTGATTTAGATTTTTTACTACTTGCGTTTTCCACTAAATCTAATATTTTACTTACTGTTGATTCTCCATATTCTTTTGTTACTTCTATTTTTATTAGTCCATCTAAATTTATACATCCACTTAATACATCTTCTCCTTCTGTTACTTCTCTTGGCAATGACTCTCCTGTTAGTGCTTTTGTATCTAATGTTGTTTTTCCCTCAATTATATGTCCATCTAAGGGGATTTTTTCTCCTGGTTTTACTACTATGGTATTTCCTATTTTCACTTCACTTGGATTGACTTTTTCTATTTCTCCATTTTTATATACATTTGCATAATCTGGTCTTATATCCATCAAACTTGCAATTGATTTTCTTGATTTATCAACAGCATAACTTTGGAACAATTCTCCTATTTGATAAAATAACATCACTGCTACTGCTTCTGGAAATTCTCCTATTCCAAAAGCCCCTAATGTCGCAACAGACATTAAAAAGTTTTCATCAAATACCTTTCCTCTAAAAATATTTCTTACAGCTTTTCTTAGTATTTCAAATCCAACAATGATATAACTTATTATAAATATTACATTATTTATCCATTCATTTTGAAATTTTATTGCCATTGCAATTATAAATAATATGAGAGCTAATATAATTTTTATACCTTTTTTCTTCATATGTCTGCCTCCTCTTATAATTCTTCCAATGTTACATCTGGTTCTTCTCTTTTAATTACTTTCTTTATTTTTTTCAAAATCTCTTCTTTATTATTTTCATCAATTTCTAAATCTATTCTTTCTGACATAAAACTAATGCTTGCACTAGTAACTCCTTCAACTTTTTGAATCGCCCTTTCTAATTCTGCTGCACAATTTGCACAATCTAATCCTTTTATTTTAAATTTCATATTCATTTTATACTCACTTTCCTTTCTACTTCATGTCATAAATTATGATTAGAAGAATTTTTAATTTTTTTAATTATCTATCTTAAATTTTTTATTAAGCTAAATTATTTTTTTATTTTATATTCTTATATTTATAAGTTTTCTTTTTCCTTGTGCTCTATGTGTTCAATTCCAACTTCGAATACTTGCTGAACATGTTCATCATCTAAAGTATAATAAACTTCTTTTCCTTCTTTTCTATATTTTACTATTCCACTTTTTCTTAACATTGCTAGTTGATGTGAAATAGATGATTTACTCATTCCAAGTACATTTGCAATATCACATACACACATTTCATTTTGATCTAATGCAAATAATATTTTTGTTCTTGTTGTATCACCTATGATTTTAAAAAATTCCGCTAATTTATCAAATAATTCTTGTTTTGGCATCTTTGATAATGTTTTATCTACAACATCTTGATGTATTATATTACAATCACATATAAATTCATTTTTGGACATTTCATTTCCTCCTTTTTTGCAACAATTGAGTATTTGTTCAACTAATATGTATAAAAATAATTGAATAAATATTCAACTTTACTTGTATTATAGTTGAATGCTTATTCAATTGTCAATAGTTTTTTTAATATTTTTATAAATTTTATATATTAAAACATAAATTAAAACACTCCATCCATTGGAGTGTTTTTAATAACGCATTAGCGTTTAATTATAGGAGTATTAAAAGAAATTTCATACCAAAATTCCACTAAATCACACGCCATTTTTAATTCATATAATTCTGGAAATAATACATTAGTTAACGACATTATCCCAAATAAAGACGTGCTAAAAGCCATTTTTGCAACTAATATCAATACTGGTAATGTTATCAGTTGTATAAGTACTGTTGGCATAAAAAATGAAATTGATAAAAAAACAAATATTATTCCTACAATTTCATTAGGATGCATGTTGTAATTTCGGTCAGCCCTATATATACTAGACTTTTTAGCTTCTTCTAATGTTGGAGGTTTACCTTGCTTTTCGAATGAATTTATTGCCATATTCAAAGCACCTCTCCATTTTAAAAGTACCTTTTCATTTTCACTTTTCCTTTTCTTAATTCCCTTCCATATACTAAATTCAATAATAAAAACAATTGCACATAAAGCCATCTGCATGCCCATAATTTGTCTTGGTTTTAGGAAAGTAAAAATATTTAACATAGATAGTAAATACGGTAAAAAACCTATTACCAAAAATTCTAGTATTAATCGTATAAACAAATTTCTACTTTCTTTAGGTGTCCTCTCTTCTATATATGTAAGATAAAAAAGTTCCTCCTTTCCATACCATAAAAAAGATGGTTCATTCCTAATATTATAAGAATTTCCGTCCTTGTCATATGCAATACAAACTTGTTTTTGGTCAGGAGTATATATTATCATTCCTTTATATCCTACTACTGACCGTATTTTACCTTTTCCTTTCATTATTAATCTCCTTTCTAATTTTTTATAATTATATAATATCATTATTTACATAAAATGTCAAGAAAGTTTTTCTGCAATAATACCATAATATCTTCGTCTTAAAAGTATTCCTCTATCATAACTATTTTCTTTAATATATAAATCCAATTTTTGTAAATCCTGTCTATTTTCTTCTAATTTATTATTTGTTTTTTCCTCTGAAAAATCATTTAATATTGGTGTTTTTAATAGTAAAGCTATTAAATCTTCTTTGGTTTTATAATATTCCCTTATATATATTGGAACTAATTCTACATTTTTAAAGCCTGCATCTAAAATATTTTCATAATCTATCTGACTAATAGGTTTAACATCATTAAATGCTTGTCCTTTATTAAATAACCTTTTTAATTGCCAACAGTCTAACTTGTCCACACCTCTTAATATTAGTTTTCCTTTGTTCTTTAGTGTTTTATAAATCTGCTTTGCTGATATACAAGTATTTCTTGCTACTACTATATCAAAATAATTATCAGGTGTATTCATATTCAAATATTTTAAAATCTATCTCTTCTAGTTGTTTTTTGGCAGATGCAATTTTTCCTTTGTTATGTGTTACGAAAATAACTTCTTCCATTTTACCTTCCTTTCATACTAAAATATATTTTTTGATTCTAATAGTTCAATTATTTCATAATTTTCATTGTTTTTTAGTTCATTTTATTAAAATAATTGATTTTTATAAATTTCTGCTTGTTGAAGCATGTGTCCTATATTACCTTCACCAGCAAATTTTTCTATATCAAAAAAATTTTCATTTTTATCTATCCAATATAATTTATTTACTTCTTCTACTAATTTTATTTCTTTATCTAACTTTCCAACATATACTTCTAATTCCATGTTTTGCATAATATACTGAAAATTCATAATATTAGTTAATTTAATATCATTTTCTGTTATTCCTGTTTCTTCCTTCAATTCTCTATATGCTGCATGTAATTTATCTTCGCCTTGCTCCACTTTTCCTCCTACTAAATTAAATTTTCCTTTGTATGGCTCTTTTTTTCTTTTACACATAAGTATTTTATTTTCTTCTTTATTGTACACTAATATTACATTTAATTTTTTCATGGTATTCCTCCTTTTTTATAATTACACAATATTATAAATTTTCTTTTACTTTTTATATCTGCATTTCATCTTATTTCTTTGTCTATCCATGCCATTATAACATTTACAATATAATCTTTTTGTTCTTCACTTAGTTCTATTCCTTTTTGTATTTTATGCCACTTACATAGACAACCTCTACAACAAGTTGCCGTTGCATGTTGTGCTATAAATACAGGATGTCCTCTCATTGGTGTTTGTTTTCCATCATTTGGTATATTCTCTGGTGCTAATCTTTTATTTATAAAGTCATATGCATGTTCTCTAATTTTATCTATTCTCTTTTCTTTTATATATTCTTTGTCTTTTTGTTTCAAATGAAATTTGCTTCTGAAATTTGACTTTGACAAACTATTTAATATGTTTTCTACCCTTACATTTTGCATACTATCACCTTCATAGTTATTTTTATTCACTATACCATAGTTTTACATTTTTCTCAATCATAATAGATTTTTCTTATAAAATTATTTAATATTTTTAGCAAAATTATGAAAATTTATTTAATCTAAATTTTTATAAAATATATAGCACAGAAAATAAACAAAATCCGTGCTATACATTTTTAATATTATTATAATTTTTCATTTACATGTTCTAGTTAACAAACAATACATCTACTATGTTATTATATCTATCTTTTAATAACTCTCTACTTCTCGAACTCAACTTATTATAATCTCTTTCTAATTTTTTTCTTACATATTCTTTTCCGTCTGATATAGATAAATTCATTTCTTTATAGACTAAAGAAAATAATGATGGGATACAATCAAAATGTGCTATTACATCTGCATCTGCCACACATTGTTCTTCAATAGTATTTCGTGGTCTATCTTTACTGCCTCTATGATTTAATACACAATTTTTTACTTGTTCTATTCTTTCCTTTGGATAATTTAATTCTGTCAATAATTGTTCTGCAATCTCTGCTCCATATATATGATGTTGTTCTCTTTCTCCGTACTCTGATGGCATTGCTATATCATGCAACAATGCTCCTAATTCTACTATCTCTACATCTGCTCCATACTTTTTTGCTAATTTTATTCCATTCTCAACGACATATTTTATATGTTCATTCCAAAAATCATATCCATCTTTTTCTTTTGACTTTTCACATCTAATTAATAATTCTTGTTTGATTTTTTCTGTTATTTCACTCACTATAATTCCTCCTACCCTAATTTAATATGCTTTTCTTTTATCTTTATACTATTGTTTTCTAGTTCGACTTCTAAGTACACACCATCTGGCAATCCTTTCATATCAATATTTTCCGTTAACGAACCTAATATATAATAACTTTTCCCATCTTCTTTTAGTTGCTTTGTCCAATGTTGATGTCCACTAAATATAGCTATTATATTTTTATCATTTTTTATTATATTCTTTATTTCTTTTCTATTATTCATCAAACCATCTTCCGGCTTTTTTTCAAATCAGTAATTTCCTATTTGCTTATCTTCTGCTAAACCAAAATGAGTAAAAATTATGCATGGCAATTCATTATTGTTTAAATCTTCTTTCAACCACTTAATTTCTTCTTCAGACATACAATGTGCTTTATATACACCACCATCATCTCCACCTAAGTCTTCTCTTATATTAGTTGTTAATATTATAAAATGATATCCTTTTATATCAAATGAAAATGTTGCATTTTCATATTCCATAATTTTCTCAAGCTCTTTTCTTGAATTCATTGTTCGCAAATCGTGATTTCCCATTACTGAATAAAAAGGTAGTTGAATATTTTTTAATTTATTCCAAATATATGTATAATTTTCTATATCTCTATCATGGTTAAATGTATCTTCAATTAAATCTCCCAAACAAATACTTAAATCTAGTTTATCTTTATTTATTATATCTATTAGCTTGTCCATTATTTCTACAGAATACTGTGTCAGTTTTCTATTTAATCTAAAATTTAACTTTTCTGGTCGTTTATCTAAATAATGTATGTCTGAAAAAATAATTAATTTACATTTGCTCATTTCCATGCTCCCTCTTTCTTCTTTCTAATTTACTTAACCTTTTCACCATAATCCATATAAAAATGGCTTTCCTATATCAAATTTAATTTCTTCAAAAACCTCATTGATGGCTCGTTATGTTTATATTTTAATAATTCATCCTTTGATAGCCATATCATTTCTTTAGCATCTGAATCGGCATATCCTGTAAATTTCTCTATTTCTGCTGTATATCTTAAAAATATTAATTGAGTTATCTCTCCCTTATACATTGTAATATCACTATCAAAATCAAAAGGCTTAACTTCATCTAACTTAATATGTACTTCTTCCATTACTTCTCTTTTTATTGATTCTTCCAATGTTTCATTGTCTTCTAGTCCACCACCTACTATATGCAAACAATCTTGATAAGCTCCACCTTTTTTATTTTGTTTTATAAACAAATATTTATCATTGCATTTTATTAATGCACTTACAATAATTCTTCTATTCATTTTATATTAAACTCCTATTATTTACTTATATTTTTTTATTACATTCAGTTTTCGTTATATACATCTCTTGTAATAAATTTTTTAGTTTGTAAATCTTATCTTCAGCTACCAAACTTCTGTATCTAGATTTTTATCTTTAACCATACAAATTAGCTCTCTACATCTACCACATGGATCATAAATTTGTCCTTTGCTGAATATGCAACTATTTTATCTATTTTTCTCTCATTATTTTTCAACATTTCTACTATTGCTACATATTTTGCACAATTTCCTAATGCACAATTCGTATCAATACAAATTCCCGTATATATGTTCCCGTTTTTTGTGAGTAATGCACACCCTATATATCCACAAGATGCATATATAACCAATTTAATATTTCTTTAGAAATACTTAAATCTCCTCTACCTACACCTATTTCTATATCTGGTTTTGAGCTTCCATGATAATCACTGCCACCACTTATGTATAAATTATTATTTTTAGCATAACGGGCTAAAATATTTCTTTGTTCTTGATTTGCTGATGGATGGAAACATTCTATACCGTCAAGTTCTTTTTCTTTTCTTAAATCATTTATAAATTCAATTGTATCTTTAAATTTGTATTCAAATGGATGTGCTAAAAATGCTTTTCCTCCAGATTTGTGAATAATATCAATCACTTCTTTATACTTTGGTCTAAATTCTATACGATTCACAAAATAAATACTTTCTGAATTTGCTAAACCTTTTCTAAAAAACACGCCAAGAGATTCCGTAAATTCTCCTAAAATTTTGTAATTTTCTTTATGTTTCATTAGTTCCTCATAAATTGAAATTTCTACATATCTAGTTGCTTTAGGTTTTATTATTTGACTTTCATTATATTTAAGTCCTTGTTTATCGCATATATCCAATAATCTTCTATAGCATATTTCTTGTTGTTCTTTTAGTTTTTCTTCTGAATAATATTTTTTGCACCATTCATTTATTGTATTAGGTTCTATATTATACCCTAATATTTCAATGTTTTTATCTTTAAATACTGCATTTAATTCTACTCCCTTTATAATTTTACCACTAAAAATATTATCATTTTTTAATAATTCATCTTCATACTGTTTAACAGTATTATGGTCTGTAATTGATATGTATTCTAATTTTTTATTTTCACACATTTTCAATATTTCTGTAATATTTTTATCTCCGTCTGAATAAGTTGTATGGATATGTAAATCAATCATTTATACCACCTCAGAAAAATTTTTTTGTCCTATACAATATTTTTCTTCCACCTTCGTCATTATCTATATTACTTCATATTTCCAACCAGGTTGCCAATTCTTTGTTTTTCTCCAATCATTATCTATTGCTTCTTTCCAGCTAATATTTTTTGTTATAACTTCTAATGCTAACTGTGGTGCTTTATGCGCAACTAAAGCTACAGTTTTTCCATTATAATTTTCTAATAAATAATTACAAAAGTCTCTTAATCTTTTTTCAACATCTTTCAAAGATTCTCCATTAGGAAATTTATTATCTATGTGTTCTTCATATTTTACTAAAGAAGAATCTTGTCCGTTTAAATCTCCATAATTACATTCTCTTATTCTTTCGTCATGCAATATATATTTTAAATCTTTGAAAACATATTCTGCTGAATCTATTGCTCTTTTCAAATCTGAACTGATAACTAAATCTATTTCATCAAAATTTATTTGTTCTTTTAATTTAATACTTTGTTCTATTCCTTTTTTGCTTAAATTTCCTTGTAACCATCCTGTAGACTTGTGTTCTATATTATCTGTAGTTGTTCCATGTACGAAATAAATTATTTTTACTGACATGCCTTTCACTCTCCCTTAGCATTATAATCATATTCCCACAAACTTAGTTTTCCGTTTGTCTCTATTGGGATAATTTCTTCAACTTCTTCAATTTTAAATCCATATCCTTTCCATTCTGTTTTATTCAAACTTTTATAAACATTAGGATTTTTAGGAATAACTTTTTTTCTAAAATTGTCATCAACATAAATACAATCTGTTATTTTGGCTTTTGCTATTATACACCCTTTAGGATATTCTAATTTTAAATCTTCAAATCTAGTTATTGCTTCTCTGTCTATTCCTTTACCTGCATGAATTAAAATATCTCCTCTATATTTCGTTTTCCAAGTTCTAAATTCATATTCCTTATATCCTTTTGCTATTAACGTAGCCCAAGGTTGTTTTATAGTTATAACTTTCATAAATTTCTCCCATAATTCTTTATTTCTTCTAACATCTTATTAATTTTTTCTTTTTGATTTTCAACATCATGTATATTTAATGCTTGATAACTATAACTCTTTAAAACATTTAATTTTAAATACTTAATTAATCCATATACTGCTTTTTCCATTTCTTCTTTTGTTCCTTTTTCTCCTCCACCACCAGTAAAAATAAATATAACACTTTTATTCTTTATTAATTCACTCTTATATAATGGATGTAATCTATCCATAAAATTTTTAAATAATCCTGTCACATTATCAAAATAATTAGGAATGCCAAAAATAATTAAATCAGCTTCTTTGATTTTATTTATTATTTCATTAATATCATCTTTAATAACACATTTATCAATCTTATGGCAAGCTAAACATCCCTTGCAATATTTGATATTACATTCACTTAATAAAATAAGTTCTGAATTGTTTATTGCTCGTTTTATTTGGTTCAATAAAAAATTAGTATTTCCATTTCTATTACTTCCTGAAATTAATAATATCTTCTTCATATATTACCTCTTTATTATAATTTTATATTTACATTTATATCATAGAAACCTGATTTTTTCAATAAAATTGCTCTTATTCCAAAAAATAAAGCACCTATCTTATTAATATAAATTTATATTTATACTCTGATACAGAAAATCTTTCCAATAGTCTCTCTAGCATATAGTTTTGCAGAATAATATTTTAATTTCCTTCTAATTTAGATCACATATTTTTTATCCATGCTTTTAGCTGTTCTCTATTTTTAGATATCATAGTAAAACCTCCAGATATTTTCTTAGTTCATCTTCAAATGTATCTGCACCTATATATGTTTCTCTTGCTACTCTTTCTATTAATCCTCTCTCTATCATTCGAGTTAAAACCTTATTATTAATTCCTAATTGCTCTACCTGATAGGAAAATCAGCCCCATATGGAGCTGATTCTATTATTTGTTCTTACCACTTTAAATCCCAATTAAAAAAAGAATAAGCTGCATATATACCAGCACCTTTTTGAAGCTGTTCAGTTCTATTCATAACTCTAGGATATAAAAAAGAATTTCCTACAAGTATTCTATTTGACAGCATTTCGAATTTATTATTAAAAAATAAGAAATCCTCAAACTGTTCTTTTTTTACCCATTTGCCACTTATAATAAAATGTTCAGGATTAAAAAAAGAGCCTATTTGCATGCATGCAAGACTAATTGCTGATAAGATTTCTTCTTTATTATCAATTAACATATTGCCATATTCGTTGTCAGATACTGTTGTTAATTTTTGAAACAAATCTTTTTGCTTATTTGAAAATCTAGGGAATACCATCCCAAATACTGGATTTGAATCTTTATTTAAGATATTGTTTTTTACATAAGATATCCTGTTTTGATCTAAATCATAATAAACAATAGAATCTGATTCAAAAACTTTTTCCCTTAAATATAAAGTATATGCTAATACACTGTCTCCTAATACCGCTGAACGAAATGTTATTGGCATCAAGTTTCTAGAATTTTTAAAAAGAACTGATAAATCATATAATTTTAGCCCAGATTCACTTTCAAAATAAGCAAGATTCTCGTGAGCATTTGTATAACTCATAAACTTGTCAAATATAATAGAGATAGCTGTAACATTTACTTTCTCTGATATTTTATCTAGCATCTTTTGCATAAGTTCCCATATATCAAAGGAGCTTTTGTAGTGGACTTTGTTTGTGAAATATGGTAAAACTTTATCTAGAACTGATTCTAATTCAAAGTTCAACAATTCCACTTCCACTTCGTCATCTGTTACATAAAATCCTACAAAATATGCAAAATCTGGATTTACTAAAAATTTTCTCGAGTCCAAAATTATATTGTTCTTTTTCATTTCATCAATTATCTTTTTTACAGTAGGAAAAGTTTTATCCAATTTCTTTAGCAAAAATGACAATTGACTTTTTGGTAAATTTGCGCCTCTTTTTCTAAAGGTATAAAGAAGTTCTTGGTTTTTGGTTATAAGTTCCCGTTGTTCTGGTAACATATAAATTCCTCCTAACTTAACAATTTTGTTTACTAGTTACTTATATATAAACTGGATATTACCAGATAATTTTTATGATAATATTTTAGCATAATTTATTAGCATTTTCAATAAAAAAACACGAATTAAAAGATAATATTTACAAAGTTCAAGAACTTATTAATTGGGCTGATATTATATATAAAGGAGGAAGAGATACTAAAGGAATGCTAGAACTTTGGTTTGAAACCGGTTTTGACAAAATTTTAAGAGATGCTTGGATTAATGGAAAAGTTATGTGTGGTATTTCTGCCGGGGCAAATTGTTGGTTTAAAACATGTAGCTCTGATTCATTAAAATTGCAATTAAAAGATGATACTGCCCCTATGATTAATGTAGACTGTTTGAATTTTGTCAATGCTTTTTTTACTTCTCATTGTAATGTTTCAAATGAAAATACAAATAGATTACAACATATGAAAGAATCTTTAAAAAATAGTAATTTAGTTGGTTTAGGTATGTCTAATTGCTGTGCAATAGAAATCATTGATGATAAATACAGATTGTTAACTGAAGATGCCTCTAACTACAATATAGAATCTTATGGTATAAAAACATATTGGAAAAATAATAAATATGTGGAAAAATATATTGACAAATCAGATACATTTAAAAGTCTAGCAGATTTATTAATTAAAGACTAAAATAATAACATCAAATAATTCTATATCAATAATA
Organism: uncultured Clostridium sp.; assembly: GCA_946498265.1. Lineage (GTDB taxonomy): Bacteria > Bacillota > Clostridia > TANB77 > CAG-508 > CAG-269. The sequence continues at coordinate 23,890 of CAMMNR010000006.1, forward strand.
TTGTCTTTTATAAATATATAAAAATTCACATTAATTTTTCCATTAACTATTTTACCAACATTTCTTATAATATTATATTTTTTATATTAACTTCATCGCATTGTTTTTCAAGGATAGGCTCTCCTACTTCTCTTACTCTTAAAACTTTACCCATAGCATATCATCTCCATAATTATTTTTTCTTAAAATTTTTTCTCATTAGAATTTAAGTTCCTTCATATTATTTATATCTAAACCAATCTTTTTATAAATCTCATCAACCGTACATGAAATGGTATCCTTAAAAGAATATCCTAAAATACTTAATATTTTTTCTATATCATTTTTATCTTTTCCTTCAATTTCAATATATGGTAATAATTTAGGCCATGTATCAATATCTATCTCATGCTCATTTAAAATATATTTTTCTCGTCTTTTTTCTTGATAATTTCTATATGAAAATCCAAGTTTTTCAAGCAATTCATTTGTTTCTTCAAACGAACTTACTTCTATCTCTGTTTCTTGCATTTGTTGGATATTTGATTCATTGTCCTTTAAAATATGTTTTATTGTTAAGGTTGTTTTTTCTTTTATTTCTTTATTTTCTTTTTTCTCAATTGTTTTTCTTAACCTAATCCATTTTTTGGTTGTAGATTTATAATTGTTTATAAATTCTTTTAATTGATTACTATTTAACATCTTTAATATTTGTTTCTTATCCAAAGTAAATATATGTGACAAATTAATAATTTTAAAATTTCTTTGTAAAAAATCGATTTCTTCATTACTTAATAATTGGTCTATTTATTTTGTCTACTAATTCTTCTTCATTAATATTTAAGATTTTTACTTCTAACTCCATATTACTCATGTTTTATTTTCTCCTTTTTCTCAATAAAAGTTATATGTCTCTTTTTCTAATGCCTACACTATATCATAGATTTACATTTTCCTCAATATCAGATTTTACTGGTAAGTTCACTATAATTTTATCCATTTCCATTGTAAGCTCAACTACATTCCTAAATTTTTCTTATTTTGATGTGAACATTTGTGTTGTATTATATCTCTTAAATATATTCAATCTTTTTAACAAAATTTGTAAATTTCAAATATAATTTCTTATAAAATATATAGCACGGAATTCCAACAAAATCCATGCTACATTTTAACCATTTTTCTTATTTTTCATCAATTCTTTTACTTTTTCAATTTCACTTGGTGTACTTGTTATTTTATGCAACCTTTTCAGTATAATTAATAATAGTAATCTCTGTAATTGCATTTCTTACTGAATTTACTAATTTTTCTAATTGTTTTGCAACCTCATTACTATATGACACTTCACCACATTGTTTACATACTTGAGATGGCACATTCTTTATAATAATAATACAATTATCTAATTCAACCATAAATGTTGTATTTCTATTTTCTAAATCTCCTTTACACATAAAACAATTCATATTACTTTTTCTCCTTTCTTGTTTTCAAGTCATCCTCCCATTTTATATTATCTGGATAGTATGCTGTAATTATCCATAATTCTGTCTCATTTAGGCCACATACTATATGTATAACTTCATTATTTAAATTTATTCCATATACTAAACAACTTGGATATGGATAATCATTTTCATATTCTTCTATTATTTCTCCATTTAATAGAGCTTTTTCAATATCTTCTTGACTTATATTTCGTTGAAATAATCTGACTATTACATGATTAGTCCATCTGATTTTTCCATCTTTAATCATTTGCTTTATAGTATTTATATTTAATCTTTCCATAAGTACCTCTCTTTATTCTTAATATATAATATCATATTCTTTATAAAAATTCTATATTTTAATGAAATTTTTTCTAATATATACTTAGCTTAAATACTCTTAAAAAAAATAATGTACTTTAAAATTAAGTCAAGGTTTGTGCATAGTATATGCATTTCAACCTTGACTTGATTTTATAAAGCACATCAAAATATATCATATAGAATTGCTTTTAGTATGAAAACTTAACAAAATACGTACTATGACATAATTTATAATTTTTTATTTATTGGTTTCATTGTTGCTATTTCCAAGTATTTTAACTCCCCCTGTTGCTTCAACTGTTTTTGTTGCCATTTCTTTTATTTGATTATATGCTTGATCTAATTTA
>CAMMNR010000007.1 GCA_946498265.1 uncultured Clostridium sp.
AGAATAGCATTTTTAATGGATAAAGCAATAAGAGATGAAAAATCGGCATATGTAGATGGAAAGCAAGACGGAGAACGAAAAAAGCAAAGAGAAATAGCAAAGAAGATGAAGGAAAGAGGAATTGAAATTAAAGAAATAGAAGAAATAACAGGATTAAACAAAAAGCAAATAGAAGATTTATAAAGATTTAAAATATCATATAAAAAACAATTAAAATGTTTAAACCTCTAATTTTAGTAAATAATAAATTAGAGGTGTTTTATTTGAAAAAGAAAAAAAGAAAAAATTATAAAAAAAGAATAATTGGAACAGCCATAATTGCAATATTTTTGTGGATAACAGGATTTTATATATACATTACATATCAAAATATCGAAATAGATACAACAGATTATGAAACCACGAGGTTACAATCCACAACAAATGAACAAACTGTGGAAAGTGAAGAAGAAAACAGCGAAAAAGTAGCAGATATAATTGAAGAAACCACAAGAAAAGTTGTAGGTATATCAAAATTAAAAAATGCAGGAAATAGTATATTTTCAAAAAGCACAGAAACAGAGTTAGGACTAGGAACAGGATTTATAGTTACTCAAGATGGCTATATTTTAAGTAATGAACACGTAACAGGAAGTAAATATAGTAAATGTTATATAACATTAGAAAATGGGAACAATTATGAAGGAACTGTTGTATGGAGTGACTCAGATTTAGATTTATCTCTAACAAAAATCAATGCACAAAATTTGGAATATGTCAATTTAGGAGACTCAGATAATATACGAGTAGGAGAAACAGTATATGCCATAGGAAATCCAATCGGATATGAATTTAGAAGAACTGTGACATCAGGAATTATTAGTGCCAAAAACAGAACAATAAAATTAGAAGAAGAAGATAAAGTATCATATATGTCAGATTTAATACAAACAGATGCTACTATTAATCCACGGAAATAGTGGAGGAACTTTAATATACCCAAATGGAGACGTTATAGGAATAAATACAGTAAAAATAAGCTCAGCAGAAGGAATAGGATTTGCAATACCAATAAATATAGTAAAACCAATTATAGAAAGCTTTAAAACTACAGGTAGTTTCCAAGAAGCAACAATTGGGATATATGCATATGATAAAGAAGTAATACCATATCTAAACTCTACAACAAATTGGAATTCAAAAGTAGATTTTGATAAAGGAATATATGTAGCACAAATAACAAAAAATGGGCCAGCAAGCAACACAGACCTAAAAGAAGGAGACATTATAACAAGTATAGATAGTGTTGAATTAAATACTATGAATGATTTAAGAAAATATATTTATACAAAGAAACCAAATGATACTGTAGTTTTGCAGGTAAAAAGAGGAAAGATAGAAAAACAGATAAATATTGTTTTAGGAAAAAAATAGGGAATTTGGGGACGGGGCTTTTTTTCCCTATTTTTAGTGTAGTATTCAATAGCTATTATATTAATTAAAAATAGGGAAAAAAAGCCCCGTCCCCAAATTCCCTATTCATTTTCCATCATGTCAAATTTTCTAGAATAATCCCTAGTTTCTTCATTAGATACATAAACTTCTGAACGGTTTTGTTTTAAAAATTCAATTATTTGATAAACATCAATCCAAATTTCATTTGGACTATCAACCTGAGATTCGTCAAAAATCAACTGCATACCAAAATGCAAATGAGGAACATTTATATTATTCACATTTTCCTTAACACTATAACCCGTCATACCAAGATACCCAATTACATCACCAGCTTTTACAGTCATACCTTCTTCTAGACCTTCTGCATAAGGATGATTTTTTCTAAGATGAGCGTAATAATAATATCTTTTTGTATCAAAACTTCTAATACCAATCCTCCAACCACCATATTGATTCCAACCCAAATGTTCAATTACACCTGATTCTACAGCAATTATTGGAGTTCCTATATTTCCCATTAAATCATTACCTAAATGAACTCTTTTAAAACCATAAGACCTAGAGTTTCCAAAATCATCATAATGGCTAAAATTATAGTTTTTAGCAATAGGTAAAAAAGCCTTTATGCCATATTTATTTTCAAAAACTTTTTCACCATTTTCATTAGAGGTTTCAATTGAATAATTGCCGATAAAGCCAGACAAAACAGCCGAATAAGCTTCATAATAATAATCATAAAATTTCATATTGCTTGTTAAATCTGACATGGTTTCACCATCATCTAATTTTTTTACTAAATCATCCAAATGAGATTGTTTAAAATTTTTAAAATCACCACCATTTTGAGAAGCTAAATATGCAAGTAATTCTATCCAATTATATTGTATTTCAGAATTATTATTATGAGACTCAATATCTAATTTAGATGTTAATTTTAAAGCTTCTGATGTAACATTAAAATCAACCCATTTTATATAATCTTTTTTATCTGAAGAAGTTTCTTCGCCACTAGTATCCTCAGCAAAGGAATAAAATATTACAATTGATAATATCATGACTAATAAAATAGAAATAATAAAACTTATAAATTTTATATTCATCTTAAAGGATTTTATAAACAAAATCAACACCTCATTAAAATATATGGAAAATGAAAAAATAATATGATAAGATAATATTATATTTTTAGAAATGAAAATTATTTATTTAAAAAGTACAAAACCTTCTGTTAATAAGTAATTTTTATAAAATTCTTACTGATAATAGATGTACACAGAGTTATTTAATAAATTAATATGCAAACAAAATTAAATTAGATAGATAAAAAAGAAAGGAAAAGATAAAATGAATAAATTTATGGAAATAGCAAAACAAAATGCAGAAAAAGGAATTGCAAACAATGAAGGAGGACCATTTGGAGCTATAATTATAGATAAATCAGGAAATATAATATCAAATGGTAATAATAAAGTATTTAAAGTATTAATCTTATTGTTATTACCAGGAGCTAGTACTAGCTCTTAGCAATAACAATAAAATCTATTTACATAAAGTATTGATTTTTTTTCTTTTTTATGGTAAAATAATGAGTAACTATTTTTTGGAGGTAAAATGTAATGAAAAATAAAGATTTATTCAATAAATTTTATCTAGATAAAGAAAAAGATATAATAGTAGAATTATATAAATCAAAAAAAGATGAAATAACATATATTTTAAGAACTCCAAATCATAATACAGGAAATTTAATCACAAATTTAGCAAAGTTATGTAATGTAGAAACAATAAAAGATGAAAATGACATGAAAATAATTAAAGGGACAATTCCAGTTAGTATAAATGGAGACAATGAAGAAGTCTATATATTTAGATTAGGTGGAATAAAAATTGCTAATATATATGAAAATAAAATAGAGATAAAAGCAAAAATACCTGCAATAACAAAAACACTGATGTCTCAAACAAAAAACTATAAATTGCCAATAGAAAAAACAATAGTAAAAACATATATACTAAAAAAACTGAAATTCAGAACAGATTTACATACACATATGAATGCTAATTTATCACCAGATTGTTTAATTGCATTAGGAATAATGCATCAAATAAAATATCCTTTATATTACATAAAAAAATTAAATTTAAAATTAAGTAAAGAACAAGAAGCAAAAATATATGAACAAAGAACTAAAGTAGAAAAAGAATATAGATATTCTGAATTGCAAGGAAAGTATTTAATAAGAAAAATAGATGACAATACTTTTATAAATTTTGCGGATTTTATACTAAATAATAAAGAAAATGCACAATATAATATAGAAAAAATAAGAACAAGTCTTGCTATATTAAAAGATGGGCAAGCAGTTTTTACAAACTTAGAAAAATGTTATATTTATAGATATGTATTTGCAAAAGGAATTCCTTCAGAAGAAAAAATAAACCTAACAGAAAATTTATTAAATAATATACCAGAAAATGACATAAAAGAAATGGTATTACAAATGTTAGAGGATAAAAAAGAAAATAGTCCATATAAAAATAATACATTAAGACAAAACAAGTTTTTATGGATTGCAAGGGAATACAAAAAACAAGGAATAAAATATGTAGAAATATCTGATACAGATTTATCAAAAAATGGAGAAAGAGCAACTAAATTACTAGAAGAAGTACATGCAATTTTTCCAAAAATCGAAGAAGAAACAGGAGTAAAAATAAGATTTTTATTTGCAATAAGAAGAATACCTTTAACAATAATCAAAGACCAGAAAACAAGTAACACATATTTAAAAGAAAATATAAATTTGTTAAAAGCAGTAGCAAAAAGTCCATATGTAGTAGGAAGTGACTTTATAGGAGAAGAAATAAACGATATATCAGAATTACAACCAACAATTAAAGAAATAGTAAAATATGTAAATGAAGAAGATAAAGATTTCACAGTAAGAATACATGCTGGAGAAAATGATAGTTTTAAAGATAATGTAAGAAAATCAATTTTATGTGTAAAAGAAGCACTGGAAGAAGGACAAAAAATGCCAAGATGCAGAATAGGGCATGGATTATATTCAGAAGATTTAAATAGTGATTCAGGAAAAGAACTAATAAAACTAATGAAAGAAACAGGCATAATAATAGAATTTCAACTAACATCAAATATAAGATTAAATAATATAAGTGACTTAAGTAATCATCCAATAAAAACATTTTTGAAGAATGGAATAAAATGTGTACAAGGAACTGATGGATGTGGAATGTATGGATCAGACACATTTGATGAACAATTAGCACTTTGTAATTTATTAGGACTAACAGATGAAAGCTTTGAAAAAATGAGAGAAGTAGAAGATGAGGTTATAAATAAAAATACAAAATATTTTGAAGAAAAAAGTAAAAAATTCAAAGATTTTATAGGAGAAAAAACAATAACACAAGCTATATTAGATTTAGAAGCCCAAAATACAATGGAAACTAAAGAACAAGGAGAATTAAGAATAAACAACAATGTAGAAACAGAAAAAGAATTAAAGCAAAAAATAAGAAAATTACCAACTGACAAAATTCCTGTAATAATTGCAGGAGGAAGCTTCAATACAAAAGGAAGAGAAACAAAACCATCTAAAGAAGGAATAAAAATATTAAAAGAATTTATAAAAAATGTAGATAATAAAAATATTTATTTTGTAATAGGACATAAAATGCAAGGATATGAAAAAGCAATAATAGATATATCAAATGAATTAAACAAAAAATTTGAAATAGATGCAATTGTTCCAAAAATGGTAAGTGAAAAAGTAAAAGATAGATTACTTAATGAAAATGTAAATGGAATATGCATTTCACCAGAAACAGAAGAATTTGGAATATATAAAAGCTTTAATTATGAAATTTTTGAAAGAAGAAAATCAATAGTAATAGCATTTGACGGAAATTCACCAGTATCAAACCTTGTTCAAGAAGCAAAAAACGGAAAAGGAAAATCTAAAATATATGTGAATCAAGAAAATGAATTATTAAAAGAAAAAGCAAATACACTTGATGGATATGTTATCCCTTTTGAAATGAGGGATAATATAGTAAAAAAAATATTTGAAGACAATCCAGAACTTTTAGCATAGGGGGACGTTCCTTCAATCCCTAATTTTAGGGATTGAAGGAACGTCCCCTTTAACAAAAAAATTTTTTCAAAAAAATAAATAAAAAATTCAAAAAATAACATACTAATAATATAAAAAAATTTTAAGGAGGAAAAGAAATGAAAAAAATATTAAGCATAATAATAATACTTACATTATTATTTTCATCAATACTTATTGGAAAAGTACATGCAGCACCACTGGATTCAATAACTTTAGATGTAGATAAAACTACTGTAAATCCTGGAGACAGTGTAACATTAACAATAAATTTTGGAAAAGATTTAGGAGCATATACTTTTGACATTGCATATGATAACAACTTATTGGAATATGTAAGTTGTGATGGGGGAACTCCAAATGATAATGGGACAAGGGTTAGAGTAACATTTTATGATTCAACAGGAGGAACAGCTCCAAGAAGCAATATGAGTATAAGATTTAAAGCTAAAGAAGGAATAATAACATCAAATCCAACAGATTTATCTGTTACAGCAGAGGGAATGGCTAATGCAGATGCCTCAGAACAATATGATGATATAGGGGTACCAATAGTAAAAAATATTGTTGTAGAGCCAAGATATGAAGACTATAATATAGATTTAACTTATTCAGGAAATATTATAGAAAATGTAGAGAAAGAAATGACTTTAACAATATCATCAAGCTTGGGAAAAAATTATGAGCATGCAAGGATTGTAGCAGAAGCAACAACACCAGACGGAGGACAAGTTACATTAAAAGGAACAGATGAACAAAGTCTAGAACATGATATCATCCAAAGCGGATGGGGAGATGCATCAGGGTATGAAATAGGAGGACAAAATGTACAAAAAGTTCTATCTTTAAGAGGACTTTTTACTAAAGCAGGTGCATATACAATAAAAATAAAATTAATAGATAGAGACTCATCAGATGCAGAAATAGTTAGTAAAACATTTAGTTTTACAGCAATTACAGAAGAGCAAAATAATAACCAGACAGATAATGGAAACACAACTGAAGGAACAAATAATGGGCAAAATGAAAATATTACAAATCCAGTAGAAGAAAATAATACAAATACTCAAAGCGAAAATTTACCAGAAACATTACCAAAAACAGGTAAAAATATCTATATTCCAATAATTATATTGGCAATTGCCTTAATCACTACAGGAGTTGTATTACAAAGAAAAAATAAATTTTAGATAAAAAGATTCAATAACAGATGCTAAACAAATCTTTACGCTTCGTAAAAACTTAAATAAATATTAAATTAAATGATAAAAAGTTTTTACGAAGCATTTATATTTAAACTTAAATTTAAGTTTAAATTACACAAAAAATTGGAAAAAACTAACAAATCAATTTGAAAAATATTATTAAAAAACTCAAACAAAACTTACATAAGAGGAGATTACAATGAAAAGTAAAATTTTAAAATATTCAACCATAATTTTAATATTATCAATATTATTTTTTATTTTATTCAATATACGAAAAGAAGATGGCATAAGAGAAAACACAGTTGTAGAAAAAGTCGTTTCAAAAACAAATATAAATTCAACCCAAAATTCAATTACAGAAGAACAACAATCCACAACCAATGAACAAACTGTGGAAAAAGAATATATAGAAACGGAATTTAATGGATATAAAGTAAGTGCAAAATTATATATACCAAAAATAAATTTAGAAACATATGTATTAGAAAAATATAGCAAGCAAGCACTTCTTACATCTGTAACAAAGTTTTATGGAGGAGAGCCTAATCAAATAGGGAATTTTTGTATAGCAGGACATAATTATGGAACGTCAAATATGTTTCAAAATCTAAAAAATTTAAGCATAAATGATGAAATGTTTTTGAATGATACAAATGGCAATAAAGTTAAATACATTATTTACGATATCTATAAAGTGTTACCGAATCAAACACAATGTTTATCACAACAAACAAATGGAAAAGTAGAATTAACATTAATTACATGTACATTAGATTCAGAAAAAAGAATAATCATAAAAGCTAGAAAAGAATAATAAAACCTTAATTCTTTTCCAGATAAGATTCGTGCCTTAGGAGGGAATGTGAGTAAAAGATGAAAAAACTACTATTATCAATATTTATATTTCTAACAATAATAATTATTGATATAAAAGTACAAGGAGCATATACTGCTAATGGAATAAGTAATTTCCCAGAAAGCTATAGACCATATTTAGAAGTATTACAAAGTAAACATCCTGAATGGAGTTTTACTGCTTTATATACAGAATTAGACTGGAATTATGTAATTGATAATGAAAATGTATTTGGAAAAAATTTAGTACCAAAATCATATACAGACGAATGGAAAAATACAAATCCAGGTGAATATAATATAGAAGTAGATAGTGGGTGGGTTGACTCTTCTAGAAAATCTGTGGAATATGCTATGGATCCTAGGAATTTTTTAAATGATGTCAGAATTTTTCAATTTGAGGGGTTATCATATGTAGAAAACTTAAATCAAATAAATACAATAGAAAAAATTTTGTATGGAACAGAATTTTATAACAATATAGTAAGTTATATAAATACACAAGGACAAACAGTAACTATGAATGAAAAGTATGCTGATTTAATCTTGCGTGCTGCTCAAACTTCAAAGGTCAGTTCATATCATTTAGCATCAAGAATAAAACAAGAAGTAGGACCCTTTTTATCACATTCTTCAATAAGTGGAAAAGTAGCACGGGTATGAAGCATTGTATAACTTTTATAATATAGGTGCAACAAGCTCATCTGAGCCAATGGGAGCAATAATAAATGGATTAAAATATGCAAGAGATGGAAATGGTGCAAGTGAAGCAACAAAAACAAAATATCTAATTCCTTGGAACACAAAAGAAAGAGCAATCACAGGAGGAGCGATATTTATAGGATCTAGTTATATAAATATAGGACAAGATACAATATATCTACAAAAATTTCATGTTGTAGATAATAGAGGAGGAGAGCTATTCTGGCATCAATATATGACAAATGTATTAGCACCATATAGTGAATCTAATTCAATTTATAAAGGATATTTAAATAGTAATTTATTAGATACAGACATGAATTTTGTAATTCCAATATATAATAACATGCCAGAGCTTCCATGCAAAAGACCAAGTATTTTAGATAAAGACTATGTAGAAGACAATACAAAAGTTTATGCGGATGTAACAACAACTTTAAATATAAGGACAGGACCTTCAACATCATATGAAACAATAACAACAGTAACTAATAAAGATATAATGACAAGAATAGAAAAAGGAATTCAAAACGGAGAACTATGGGACAGAGTAGTTCTAGAGAATGGAATTGTAGGATATGCATTTCAAAATTATTTGAAAGAAGTGCCACAAGCTCAAGTAGAAAAAATAAATTTATCTCTAGATAAAGAAACAATAAATAAAAATGAAAGTGCAAAATTAACAATAGATATACAACCTGAAGAAGCAAAAGACCAAAAAATAACATTTTCATCTAGTGATTCAAGTATCATAAGTGTTGACCAAGAAGGAAATATATTTGGGGTGAGTTCAGGAAATGCAACTATAACAGCAAAAGCTGAAAATGGTGTATCTGGAAATATAACATTAAATGTTTATTCAAAAGTAGAAGATTTAAAATTAGATATTGATAATCTAATAATGCAAGAAACAGAAACATATAATTTAATAGCAACAGTATATCCAGAAGATGCAAGTAACAAAAAAGTAATATTCAATTCATCAAATAAGGATGTGGCAATAGTAAACGAAAAAGGACAAATTACAGCTTTGAAAAAAGGAACAACTAAAATTACCGCGACAACAGAAGATAGTAATATACAAAAAGAAGTTAATATCAATGTAATAGAAAAAATTCCTGAAGATGAATTAAAATTTAATGAAAAATTAAATATAAAAGGAAATATAATAAGTGGCTTCAACCATTCAGATATGTCAGTAAATAATATAAAAGGATATATATATACGATATATGAAGTACAAATAGAAAATTATAAAGGAGAAAAATTAGAAGACAATCAATTAGTTGGAACTGGCTCAAAAATAAAAATTATAAAAAACACAAAATCAAATGATAATCAGGAAAATAGCAACCAAATAGATAACAATACTGTAGATAATAAAGCAGATATATTGGCAGAATACACTGTATTACTTTATGGAGATATTAATGGGGATGGAAAAATAAATAGTGTTGATTTATTAGTATTGCAAAGAGATATATTAGAAATACAAGAAGTAGATGAGATATTTAAAAAAGCAGGAAATATAAATAAAAATGGAAAAAAACCAACATCAGTAGATTTGCTACTGATTCAAAGACATATTTTGGGTCTTCAAATAATCATACAGAGTTGAAAATAATTACAATTCTGGTATTGTCAAACATTTTTTGAAAATTAACAAAAGTACAACTAATCTAGAGTTTGTAATTAGAAAGGGATGTGATTAAAAAATGAGAAAAATAATATCTTTATTAATATTAATGTTAATACTTATATTAAGCCTATCAAATATCACTTTAGCAACCCAAAATTTGGAGATAAAAATTAGTAATTCTGAAATAATAAAAGATAACAATTTTAAAATTTATGTTAATATAGGAGATATACAAGTTGCATCATACAAATTAAATATAAATTATGATAATACTAAGGTAGAATATATAAATGGACCAGAAAATACTAATAATGTAGAAAACAAAATTATTTCAGTATGGTTTGATGAGACAGGTGGAAGCAACACTAAAACTAATCAAGAAATTGCAGTTTTTGAATTTAAGGCAAAAGAAGTAGGAAATATAGATTTTAATATAGAAAGTGAATTTTTTGATAAAAACGGAAATGAAATAGAAATAAATAATACACATATAAGTGCAAAAGTAGTAGAAGAAAATAATGAAGTTCTAAAAAGTGTTGAAATCCAAGGGGAAGACAACAATTCTTTATTGAAAATTATGAGATTAGATAAAGAGGGAATTATACCAGAATTTTCACCAGAAATTAAAGATTATTATTTTATTGCAGATACTTCAATAAATAATTTAGAAGTAACAGCAATACCAGAAGCTACAAATGCACAAGTAAAAATAACTGGAAATAATAATTTAAAAGATGGAATAAATAAAATAGAAATAGAAGTGACATCAAGAGATGGAACTAATAAAAGTGTTTATAATATTAATGTTACTAAAACAAATGATAGAGAAGCGGCAAATGCAAATTTGGAAATGTTGGCAATAGAATATGTTACATTAGAACCTCTTTTTAATACAAATATCTTGAATTATAAAGCAAGTGTTTCAAATGACTTTACAGATTTGAATGTATTAGCAGTACCTGAAAATGTTAATGGGAAAGTCGAAATCCAAGGTAATAAAGATTTGAAAGTAGGTGATAATACAGTGACTGTAAATATTACAGCTCCTAATAATATTACTATAAAAAAATATGAAATAATTGTACACAAAAGAACAGAAGAAGAAGATAAAAATTTTGAAGAAGAACAGAAAATAAATGTAGAAAAATTAAATGAAATTATAGAAGAAAAAGATTCACAGTTTCTAAGCAATGAAGAAAAAATAGAAAATAATAAAAAAGTATTATTAATAATAATTAGTTTAGTCATTGCTATCGGAATTTTAATTTTTATAATACAAAAATTAAAAAATAATGTAAAAAAATATAGTTCTTTCAAGCAAAACGACAACTAAAAAATGTAGATTTTTTTGAAATAATTACATTTTTTAGTTGTTTATGATATAATTTAAAGAAAAGAATAAGAAAAATCATGGAACTATATGGGAAGAAGGAAGAAAATGATATATTTTAATACAGAAAAAATGGTAATATATTGTAAAATAATACATAATTATCTGGAAGGAGAAATATTCGGAGATCCTGAAAGTGATATAGGAGATGCAATAGAGTGTTACATGCCTAAATATTTATTTAGAGAACAATATCAAAAATGCATAGAAGTATTTGAAGACTTATATGAATGGACAGATGATGGCTTTTTACATGAACTTACATCATTTCATGAAGTTGCATTATATTATTTTTTAGTTGAAATGCAAGAGGTAAAAAACGAAAGTGGAAAAGATTTTATAAAAATATTTTATGATAAAAAGTTAAACAAAGAAATAGATAAATGCTTAAAAAAAGATTTAGAAAAATATGGAGATGAATTTGAAGAAGAATTATTAAAAGAATATTACTTTAACCCTATAAATATATGTGATATAATTTTTGAAGACATAGATTTTGTAGAATTACCATATTTATATAATGAAAATAAAATAGATATGCCAATAATTTCTCAACAACTGGGAATAAATTTAGATTATTATTTTGAGATATTACCAATAGATATACAGAAAAAATACAAAAGTCATCATATTACACTAACAGGAGAAGTAACAGAATTTTTTGAATATTTACAACAAAGAATTAATAGTGGAAGTCTAGCGGAATTATTTTGGGAAAATGAAAGATCTATAAATGAAAAAAGAGTTCATAATATTTAAATCCCATAAAAATACCTCCAAAATCAATATTTTTTACACTTAGATTATATCACTAAAGTATTGATTTGTCAGCATTTTTTAGACTTTTTTATACCAAAAAATCCAACTCTTATTGAGCTGGATTTTCTGGTTATCGGGTTCCTATTTTAGGACACCCTCTTTGTAATTTTAATTGAAAAGGTAACAGTTTATAGTTAATTTAATAAATAATACCAAAAAATACATACAAGACTTACGTAATATGCAAATTTTATTGTGCATTGCGTAAGTTTTATTTTTTTGAGTTATTTATATAATCCTGCTATATTAAATTGTAAAAAATATTAATTCCATGAAATATGAGGGATGTTTAATTGATAAAAAATTTTACTAAAACAAATAATTTAATAACTTCTAAAAATACAATTTTAATTTATAACATATTAAAAGATTTAGGATTTATTCCTTCACTACAAGGAACAAAATTATTAAATAGGGATATTCAAATTGTTATAAAGAGTAATAATGAATTTATTGTAATTGAAGATGTCTATAATCAGATAGCTTCAAATTATTTAAAATTTAATAGTGTGCAAATTAGAAATGCAATTAAATATGCAATAGATAGTAGAAATGAGCAAAAATCAATTGCAAATTTTGAAAAGATTTTTGGATATAAATATGATAGATATTATTTTACAAATAAAATTATTATAGAAGAAATTGCAAGAGTTGTAAAATATAAAATAGTTTAATGTGATAAACAAGTCTTTGAATTGCTTGCTTTTTTAAAAATTATATAGTAAAATTGGAACTAGTAGGAAAGAGAATTTGGTAATCCGTTTACTAGATAATATAGGTTTGAAAGCGAGGTAAAGAACATGAAAAAATCACCTTATGGAATTAGTAACTATCAAGAATTAATAGAAGATAACTATTACTATGTAGATAAGACCCAATATATAGAACAACTAGAAAATTTAGTGGAAAAAAGAATCATATTTTTACGTCCAAGAAAATTTGGAAAAACATTATTTACAAGCACATTAGAAAATTATTACGATATCAAGAAAGCAAATAAGTTTGAACAGCTATATAAAGACACATATATAGGAAAACATCCAACAAAGTTAAAAAATAGTTATCATATTTTAAGATTTAACTTTTCAGGAATAGATACAATAAATACAGAAACAACAATGAAAGGATTTAAAAGTAAAGTAATTGCATCTATAAAAGTATTTGTGGAAAAATATGAATTAGACTTTTATATAAACGAGGAAGAAGAAGTAGAAAACATTTTAGACAATTTAATTAAAGCATTTGGTATGCAAAGAGCAGAAGAAAAAATATATGTGATTATAGATGAATATGATCACTTTGCAAATGAATTATTAGGATTTAATACAAATCAATTCAAAAGTTTAGTATCAAAAAATGGAAAAGTAAGAAAATGGTATGAAATATTAAAAGAAGGAACAGAAAGTGTGATAGATAGAATCTTCATAACAGGAGTAGCACCAATAACCTTAGATAGTTTAACATCAGGATTCAATATAGGTTCAGATATAACAAGAGACGAAGAATTTAATGAAATGCTAGGATTTACAGAAGAAGAATTAATACAACTAATGGAAAATCAAAATATATCGAAAGAAAAAAGAGAAGAAATCTTGCCAATTATGAAAGAAAACTATGATGGATACAAATTTTCATTATATGCAAAAGAAAGAATGTATAATTCAAATATGTGTTTATATTTCTTAAAAGATTATATAAGGTTAGGAAGATTACCAGAACGATTAGTAGATATGAATATAGCAAGTGATTACAGTAAAATTGGAAAGATGCTAGACCTATGCAAAGGAGAAAATAGAACAGAAATCATAGAGAAGACAGTATCAGGAGAAGGAATATTAACAGAAATCGTAGAAAAGTTTAATCCAGCAATGGAATTTGCAGAAAGAGAACTTGTATCTATGCTATATTATTTAGGATATCTAACAATAGCAGAAGAAAAATTGGGAAAAGCAGAATTAAAAATACCGAATAAAGTGATGGAAGAAATATATTCAGAATACTTTATGAAAATCTTAAACGAAGAAGCACAAATGGAAATTAAAGAAGATGAATATAATGAAATGTTAAAAGAAACAGCATTAGAAGGAAGAATAGACAAAATAGTAGAAATGTTACAAAAATATTTGAAAAATCTATCAAACAGAGATTACCAAAGATTTGATGAGAAATATGTAAAATTAATATTTTATTGTATAGCCATGAACTTAAAAATATATACTGTAAAATCAGAATTAGAAGTAGAAAGAGAATATCCAGATATTGTGTTAATACCAAGAGATAGAAGCAAGGGATATCAAGCAATTATGATAGAGTTTAAATACTTAAAAAAGAGTGAAGAAAATAAGGTAGGGGAAAAACAAAAAGAGGCAAGAGACCAAATAGAAAGATATAGCCATACAGAAGAAATGAAAAATATAGACAAGATGAATAAATATACAATTGTTGTAGTAAATGATAAAGTACATGTAGAGAAGGTAGGATAATAACAGTTTAAATATAAAAAGCTGAAATAGAAAGAGAGTTTAAATTCATGTTAAATGAGCATAAAGGATAGAAATTTCTATTTCAGTTTTTTTATTTATAGAAAACAAAAAAACTTAGGGAAGAAAGAGAAAGAGAAGAATAAAAAAAGAAAATATGACAAAAAAGTAAAAAATGTGACAAAAACTTAATAAAAATGTAATAATAGCTATAAGCATACAAAAAATATACGTCCGTAATATAAAAGAAGAAAAAGAAAATAACTGGAAATAAGCTCCTATTTACAATAGAAAGAAATATTTTATAATATATAGTAGTAGAATATTATATAAGCAGGGAGAGAATGCGAATGAGAAAAAAAGAAGAGATATTAAGAAAAAAAGAAACAACAATAAGACGTCAGAACCCAAAAGAAAATAAAAGAGGAAAATACATACAAAGTGTAATAAAAAATAAAAAGTTGCTAGCAATCATGTTAGTGCTTGTATTAGTAGTACTTGCAATTATAGTAGCAAGCAATCAAGAAATCAGAAAAAATGTGATACAAGCATTTAATGGAGAAATACAAAATGCAGAAGAAGATGAAAAAATTGAAGTCTATGAGAATGGTTCAGCTATATTAACTGATGATGCAGCTATTATTACATCAGCAAGTGTTGCTGGTCGAACAACTGGAACAGCACCATTTGATACAGATGATGAACCTGGAAATGATTCATCTCCAGACAATGATGTTGTACGCTCATTTGACAAAATAACCTGGGAAATAGAAGCAAATATGGAAATTAACAACACGGGACATGGAAGTGAAGAAGCAAATCAATACAGTCAATTTAGAGGAGGAATTATTAACATAGAGGCTAGTCTACCAGAAGAATATGCAGGTTTGGTAAAATGGTCATTGGAAGATATGACATGGGCAAAAGAAACGGGAACAGTAAGTGAAGATGGATTGACTTTTTCTGCACAATATCAAATGCTAGAAACTGGTATTACTGTACCAGGAAAGCAGACATTATCTGTAGTATTACAAGTACTAGGAGCAGGAAATAACACAGAAATTAATCCAAACTTTAAATTATGGATGCAGGGAAATGAAAGCAACAAAGAGAATGAAGGATATGAAGGAATAGATATACAGGATAATTTTGGTGCTATTACGGTTTCAGCAAAAGGTGGGTATAATATAAAAATTTCCTCAAATGGTTCTGGATTTAGAAAATCAAATGTGGATTTTGGAGATGGAAAAGGTGAAGTAACAGGAAGAATATATGGATATGGGGTGATTCTTCAGCTATATGGCGATAATGTAGAAAAAGGACTAAGAGGAATAGAAGCTCCAAAAGGAGATGTTACATTTGATATTAATATGAAGTTAGAAATGGTAGAAACAATAGATGGAAGGCAAGTGACAACAGATATTACAGAACAAGCCATGCCGCAATTATGGAATTATAAAATAAATATAGGAAATACCATTGAAAATCCAGCATATGGAAATATACCAGACAGAAATATGTATTTTGGAAACGGTACGGCATGGTCAACAGGATATGCCCCAAATGGAATGGCAGAAACAGACAGAACGAATAGTATCTATAATTCTGGAAACATATATATGGAGCAAGAAGGGAATACCATAAAAACTACTATTAATGAATATGCATTTGATGGCATATTTCCAATATATAATAATTGGTATAATCCGGCTACTCCATCAATTGTATATCAAGATAACGTAGGATGTTTTAGTGCAGGATATTTCCAAATATTTGTTCCAGATAATGAAATAACGAGTGATAATGATAAAACATATCAATTAACAGTTGAGAATTCCAATATGCAGATTGTAACAAATTCAGGAGAAATAATAACAGAACAAAAAGTTTCAACAGATGATAGTCATAAGCAACAACATTATTATATAAAACCTGGTTCATATGGTAGATCAGTCAGACTGTATGAAGATAATATAAATACAAATTTATTCCCAGATATAAATGGTGACTCTAATGCAGGATATTATGCTAGAGGAAGAAAGGCAAAAGGACAAATGTTTCAAGCACTGGTAAGCTTTACAGAGGAAGATAAAAATGATATGGGTATAGAAATCAAGACTGTAAATGAATTAATCAAATTTGATGGAAATGGCTTAGAACCAATTTTACAAACAGATGGAAGTCCTTTTAAAATTGGACAAGGTGAAATTACAGAATATAACATATATTATTTAACAAAAAAAGATGGAACTAATTGGATAAGTCAAGAGGAACGAAATAATGCAGATATAGAAGATTTAAAAATATATAATACATTAGAAGAAATTCCAGAAGGAGATATTTGCATTGGTACATACATAGAAGCAAATATAGAAACACAAAACTATAGTACTAATATATTTATAAGAATGAAAATCAAAGATACAGCAGAAATTGGAAAAACCTATGGTATAGTACATGATACAGATTATTATACAGAAACATTAGATTTATCAACACAAACCATTACTAATCCAGATGCTACATATCCTGAAACAGTATATTCACAACATAATGCAGGATATAAAAACATAGAATATGATGAAAATGGAGAGATTGTAGGTGGGACACCACAAAGCTATACACTTGGAAATGCACTTTTAGTAGCAGGAGCAGATAGTAGTATAGCTTCTCAAGTTATTGATGAAAAAACAGGAGAAGCAAAAGAAAGTTATGACTTAGCCAAAAATGAAAATATAGTAACCTTTAAAGTAGAACCTAAGTTAGAAGAATTAGATGAAGATAATCCAGCAGGAGTGACAGGAGCAACCATAACCATAAAAGACACATTGTCAAAAGGATTAATATATATACCAGGAAGTAGTAATTATGGAGAACCAATAGAAACCATTACAAATGAAGATGGAAGTACAACCTTGGTATTTGAAAAATACAACTGTAATGTAGGAGAAACTATTGAACCATTAACATTTAAGGCACAAATTGACCCATCTAGCATAAATGAAACAACATTAACACATACAGCAGTGATTGAACCAGATAGAGAAAAAATAGGATTAACAGAAATTAGTTATCGAACAGCAACAAATGAAATAAAGGTAGTGAACTTATCAAGTCATAGAATTTATCAAGAAACAGATACACAGATAATTGAAAATAATGGAGAAATCAAATATAAAGTTACGTACGAAAATAAAACAGCAACAAGTACACCAGAATTTCAGTTATTAGACATTTTGCCATATAATGGAGATGGAAGAGGAAGTGCATATAATGGAACCTATACACTAGAAAATGTAAAAGTAACACAAACAGGAGCAGATGGAGAAATATCAACAGACAATTTAACTTTATATACAACAACAGATATAGAGGCAAGAAAGATAACACCAAAGGATGAAAATATAGGAGTGACAATAGAAGAAGGAGGAATCTGGCAAGAAAAAGGAATAGGAGAAGAAATCAATGAAGCAGTAACCGTATTGGCATTAAAAGGAGAAATAGCCCCAAGTACAAAAATAGAAATGGAAATCACAATAAAGACAAACAATAATAGAGCAGGAGATATGTATGCAAATACAGTAACAGCCCAGACAAGTAAAGATACAGAAGTTATCACAACAGGAACAGTAGAAACAAGAGTGGTAAAAAGACAAATCAATGGAATGATATGGTATGATACAAATGAAAACGGTATAAAGGATAACAATGAAAGTTATGCAAATAGAATAGAAGTAGAACTAAAAAAAGCAGATGGAAGTAAAGCAACAGACATAAATGGAAACGAGATACCAAATGTGTTAACAGATAGTAATGGAGAATATGTATTCTCAAACTTACCAATGGGAGAATATATAGTAGAAATCCAAACAGAAGATAAATATAGATTAACAGAAGCAAATGTAGGAACAAATAAAGAAATTAATAGCAAATTTGAAGAAATAGTAGAAGGAGCAAAACAAAGCTATGTTATTACGAACTTAAATAGTATAGCAAGTCCAGAAATATTAGAGAATAACGTTAATGCAGGACTAGTGGTGAAAGATGCCAAAATCATTGTAAAATACTTAGAAGAAGATGCAACACCAGAGACAGATGAAGATAATAGCGTTTTAAAAGAGCAAGATGAAATCAGAACTCATGAAAAAGACGGTGAACAAGTAAAATATAAAATAGGAGATAGCTATACTACAGAAGCAGCAAAAATAACAGACTATATTGTTTTAAGAAACAGTGGAAACACAAGTGGAACATTAGATGAAGAAGAAACAGTTGTAACATATTATTACGCATATAATAAACAGGATATAGAAGTAACAAAGGTATGGGAAGATAATGGCAATCAAGCAGGAAAAAGACCAACCTCTATTAAAGTTACCTTAAAAGATGGAAATGCTACCGTGAAAGAAACCATATTAACAGATGCAAGTAAAAATGAAGATAATGAAAATATATGGACAAGCATATTCGAAGGAGTAGCAGTTTATAGAGAAAATGGAGAAAAGATAAACTATACAGTAGATGAAAGTGAAAATGAAGGAAGTCTAGAATCATATATCAAAACAATAGAAGGAACAATAATTACCAATACATTTACACAAAACACAGAAAAAATAGAAATACCAGTAACCAAGGTATGGAATGATAATGAAAATAAAGCAGGAAAAAGACCAGAAAATGTAACTCTAATTTTAAAAAGAGAAATAAAGAGTGATTCTAGCAGCGAAGAAAAAACATATGTAGAAGTAACTAGACAAACAATCAATGGAACAGATAATCCAGGAGAAAATGCAAATGAATGGAAATATACATTTGGAAACATAGCAAAATATGATGAGAATAATGATGAAATAAACTATGTGGTAGAAGAAATAGTACCAGAGTTTTACACGGGTAAAGTAGAAAAAGTGGAAAACACAGATGGAGAAGATGGTACAACAGAATTTACAATAACAAATACATTTGAAGTACCAAATGAAACAATCAATGTAGAAGTAACAAAAATATGGAATGATAATAACAATAGAGCAGGAAAGAGAACAGAAGAAGTAACATTAGTGTTAACAGGAAAAAATGCTGAAGGAGAAGACGTAGTAGAAAGCAAAGAAATAACACTGACAAGCGCAAATAAAGTGGGAGAAAGCGTATCAGAAGAAAACATCTGGAAAGGAACTATAACAGATTTACCAAAATATGACGAAAATGCAGATATCATAAACTATGAACTAAGCGAAGAAAACTTAAATAATATCTTCTATACAGAAGCAAATACAACGCTAAATCAACAAACAAAGACGGTAACTAATAGATTTGAAGTACCAGATGACAAGATAGAAATAGAGGTAAATAAAAAATGGGAAGACAATAATAATGCATTAGGAAGAAGAACAGAAAGTGTAACCTTATACTTAACAGGAAATAACCAAGAATATGAAATAACATTAAATGAGAGCAATAAAAAAGCAGAAGATGAAAACATATGGTCTGGAAAAATAGAAAACTTACCAAAATATGATGTAAATGGAAATGAAATCATATATACAGTAGATGAAAGACCAATAGCAAGTGAATTCTATACAAAAACAGGAATAGACCAAGAAAGTAAAACAATAACAAATACATTTGGAATTCCAACAGAAAGTATACAAATCCCAGTAACAAAAATATGGGAAGATAATAATAATAGCAAAGGATATAGACCAGAAAACATCGTACTACAAATCAAAGAAAAAGGAACAGGAAAAGTAGTAGCAGAGCAAATGGTGTCTGGAAATAAGACAACAAATGAAGGATGGAACTATACATTTGAAGTGCCAAAATACAATGACCAAGGGGAAGTTGTAGAATATGAAATAGGAGAAAGAGAATTAGGAAATAAATTCTATTCAGACGAAGCAGTAAGAATAAATCAAGAAAACAGAACTATAACAAATGTATTTACGGTACCAGATGAGAAGATAGAATTAACAGTAAACAAGGTATGGGTAGACAATGAAACACAAGCAAGTAGGAGACCAGAAACAATCGTAATGAATGTAAAAGCAGAAAATGGAGATAATCAAAATCCAGAAGAAGTGATTGCAACATATGAATTAAACACAGACACAGAAACAAGCCATACATTCACAAATTTACCAAGATATAATGGTGAAGGAGATGAAGTAGTATACACAGTAGAAGAAGGAGAAAAAACAGTAGGAGATTTAAAATTCTATACATCAAGTACGAGTGGAGTAACAAATGTGGCGAATGAAGAAAACAAAAAACAAGCGACAATAACCAATACCTTTACAAGACCAAATGATATAACAAAAATCATCGTAAACAAAATCTGGCAAGATAATGAAACCCAAGCACAAAGAAGACCAGATAGTATTGTAATCGTAGTAAAAAATGGAGAGCAAGAAGTAAGAACAAAAGAAATAAGTAAAGATGACATGGTAGAAGTAACAACAAATCAATGGTCAACAACAATAGAAGGATTACAAAAATATGATGACAATGGAGAAGAAATTGAGTACACAGTAGAAGAAAGAGAGAAAAATTCTAATGACTTAAAATTCTATGAAGCAGAAGAAGCAGCAGTAACAGTAGAAGATAACCAAGCAACGATAAGAAATACATTTGTAAAACCAGAAGATATAATCAGTGTAACAGTAAATAAAGTATGGAATGATAATAATGATGCAAATGGAAAACGTCCAGAAAGTATCAAATTACAAGTGAAAAATGGAGAAGCTATTGTAGAAGAAGAAGTCATCACAGAAAAGAATGCTGTAATAAATGAAGATATAACAAATACAAATGAATGGACATATACATTTACGGATCTACCAAAATATGATGAGAATGGACAAGAAATTGCATACACAGTTTCAGAAGAAGAAGTAACAAAAGATGATTTAAAGTTCTATACAAATGATAGTATTACAGGAGATATGACAAGTGGTTATACAATCACTAATACATTCACAGTACCAGACGAAAGAATAGACTTAACAGTAAACAAAGAATGGTCAGATAATGCAATACAAGCACAAAGAAGACCAGAAACAATTGTCATCAATGTAAAAGCAGAAAATGGAGATAATCAAGACCCAGAAGAAGTGATTGCAACATATGAATTAAATACAGAAACAGAAACAAGTCATATATTTGTGAACCTACCAAAATATAATAGCCAAGGAAATGAAATAGAATATACAGTGGAAGAACAAGAAAAGAATCCTGGAGATTTACATTTCTACACAACTGTTATAGGAGAGGTGAAAAATGTAAATGAGGACAGTAAAGAAGTAACCATAACAAATACATTTGAAAAACCAAATGATACAACAGAAGTAACAATAACAAAAGTATGGAACGACAATAATAATGAGGCAGAAAAACGTCCAGAAAGCATAAAGTTACAATTAAAAAACGGAAATGAAGTTGTAAAAGAACAAGTTATAACAGAGCAAAATGCTGTATTAGATGGAGATGTGGTTAATACAAATGAATGGCAATATACATTCACAGATGTAGAAAAATACAATGAGGACGGAGAAGAAATCATATATACAGCAAATGAAACAGAAGTAAATAATGGAGATTTACAATTCTATGAAAAAGAGATAGAGGGAACAACAATCACCAATACATTTACTCATAATACAGAACAAACAAGTGTAACAGTAACAAAGAAATGGGAAGATAATGCAATCCAAGCGCAAAGAAGACCAGAAAGTGTTATCATTGTATTAAAAGCTAATGGACAAGAAAGTGAAAGATATGAACTAAGTGAAGAAAGTGCAGAGACCATAATAGATGAAAAAACATGGCAATACACATTCAAAGACTTAGCAAAATATGATGAAAACAACAATATCATTAACTACACAGTAGAAGAACAAGAAAAAGAAGCAGGAGACTTACATTTCTATACAAGTAAAGTAAATGGAACAACGATAACAAATACATTTACAAGACCAGAGGACAAAACATCAATAACCATAACAAAGATATGGGAAGATGAAGAAAATAAATATAATAAGAGACCTGAAAGTGTAGAAGTAGAAATAAAAAATGGAACACAGGTAGTGCAAGAAGGAAATATCACAGAAGGAGAAAATTGGCAACATACATTTACAGGACTAGAAAAATATGATGGAAATGGACAAGAAATTGTATATACAATTGATGAAAAAGATTTATCTGGAGAGGCACAAATTTACTATACAAAGAATATCCAAGGAACAACAATAACCAACACAATGACCAAAACCCCAGGAACAGTAACCGTAAAATATGTAGATAAATATACAGATGAAGAGATAGCAAATAGAGTAGAAAAAGAAGGTGTAGTAGGGGAAGGATATAGTGTAGAGGAAG
>CAMMNR010000008.1 GCA_946498265.1 uncultured Clostridium sp.
CAAGGGCAATAGAGGCAGGAATAGATTTAAGAGTTCTGCAAGAAATATTAGGACACGCTAGTTATAGTACAACAGCAGATATATATGTTCATATATTAGGACAAGTAAAACTAACACAAATGAATAGATTAGAGGCTTATTTAGACGATTTAAAAATGGCTTGAAAAATGGATAAAGGGTAAATAAAGGGTACAACTAAAAATCGAGGCTGGAAAACACTGAAAATACTGAGAATTTTTTGAAAGACTTTCACTCCTCATAACCCGAAGGTTAATAAATAGAAAAACAATTCGATTTAAAATTTAATAATACACAAAAGTATCCACTAAAAGCAAAAAATATGATATAATCATACAAAATAAAATAATAGGAAAGTGAATTAATGGATGAAAATATAATTAATTTAATTAGAAATAGGATTTCAAATGATTATTGTAAGTTAATGTGTGATGAGATCATAGAAGAAAAAAGTAAATTAATAATGGAGTCATACATAATTTGACTAATGATATATTGCATGATTTATGACATACCATATTTTGTAGAGTATATATATAAGGAAAATACCCAAAATATGGAAGAAAGCTTATTAAGTGATAAAGTATATGAAACAGTAATGAGTAAAAAATGTGTAGATATTCATGATAGATTAACTCCATTAGATTTTTGGGTATATATAATAGCTTTTACATTTGATTTAAACTTTGATATAACATATAAAGTTGTAAAAGAAAATGAGTGCTTTAAATAGTGCAAGTAGTAGATCTATTTATAAAGAATATAATTATTATTTGCACTTATTGGATAATGAAATAAAATTTATTAAAATATTTAAAGAATCGTTTTTATGAAGTAGTAGAAATTGAAAAGAGTAGAAGCAATTATAAAAAGGCAGTTACTTATGTTGAAGCAATATCTAGACTTAACAATGGAGAAAGATTAGTAAAAGAATTAATAAATGAACTTAGAAATTCAGAATATTCTAAAAGAATAGCTTTATTTGATGAAATAAATAAAGTTATTAATTAAGTCAATATTGCCCACTTTATTTTTATTAAACTATTTTTAAAGGTAAAAGAAATTGGAGGAGAACGGGAACAGTTTTATATCGTAAAATTGTAAAAACAATTGAAATGTTACAAAGAAATATTTACATATTAAAAAAACAAAATATAAAAAACAGTACAAAACCTATAAAAACATCAGCAAAGGTTTTAACAATAGAATAAACTAAAAAACCTGTTTCACATGATGAAGATAAGTAGAACCATTTTTAATAAAAATCTCAATAACATCAACACGAACAAAAAGATTATTAATACGATTTTTATACAAATAATAACTACAAGCTTTAAATAGATGATGTCTTTTATAAGAATTAACACCATCAATAGGATATCCAAATTTAAAGCTTGTACGTGTTTTAACTTCAATAAAAACCAGTTCATCTTTAGAACAATCTTTAGCAATGATATCGATTTCACCTTGATAACAAGAAAAATTTCTTTCAATTATAATATAATTATTTTTTTCTAAGTATTCACAAGCAAAATCCTCTCCATATTTGCCAGTTACTTGTTTAGAATACATACATAACCACCTGCAACTTTCTTTATATATCCTTCCAACTCTAAAGAAAACAAAATATTAGAAACTTCTGAGATTGATTTAGAAGTTTTTTTACAAATTTCATTTATAGATATAGGAGTAGTAGAGATCAAATCATAAACAGATTTAAGTTTTGCATTTTTACAAGTTTTTCTTTCTAAACTTTTAGAAGATTCAAAATCAGTATTTGAAACCTGTAAATCAAGATTTGAATTATATAAATTATTATTAAAACTATTTAATTCAATACTAAAATTAGACAATTCAACTCTTTGGATATCGTTATTAGTTAAATCTTTTAAATTCTCAAATTCTAATAAAATATCATCAATTTCAGTAACTGCAATAGCGCCATCTTTAATCAATCTATTAGTACCGACTCCATGAGAGTTCCAAATTTCATGAGGTATAGCAAAAACTTTTCGCTCTTGTAAATTAGCCAACCTTGCAGTTACACTAGTACCACTTCTAGCGGTAGCTTCTATAATCAATACACCCAAAGAAAGACCACTAACAATACGATTTCTTTGCAAAAAATATTTTGATTGATGTTTAGTATCAGGAGGATATTCACTAATAATAAGTCCATCATTATCCAAAATTTGTTTATATAAATTGATATTTTCTTTTGGAAATATGTGATTAAATCCACATCCAAGAACAGCAATAGTTTTCCCTTTTTGATTGTATGATCCTAAGTGTGCAAAAGTATCAATACCTACAGCTAAACCACTTGCAACAGAGATACCACATTGTGAAAGTTCATAAGAAAATTTGTAAGCCAAAATTTTTCCATTTTCTGTACAGCTACGCGAACCTACAATTGATATTATATTATTACTCAATAAATCAGTATTACCTTCTAAATATAAAGTTTTAGGTGCTTTAGGTATATTTTTTAATTGTGAAGGATAGAGTTTGTCATCTATATTTACTTTTTTTATATAAAATCAGTCCTTTCTTCTAAAAAACTTATTTAGACCAGTATTTCCTATCTAGATTTCTATATTGAATTGCTTCTGCTAAATGATGAGTTTCAATATTAGTAGAATTATCAAGGTCAGCAATAGTTCTTGCCACTTTTAAAATGCGACTATAAGCTCTAGCACTCAATCCAAGTCTATTAAAAGCACTTTCTAAAATTTTTTTACTACCTTTAGAAAGTTTACAATATTTAGAAATTAAATTTGGAGTCAATTCAGAATTAGAAAAAATATTATACTCCTTATATCTTTCTAATTGGATATTTCTAGCCATATTTACTCTTTTTCTAATAGTAGAAGAAGGCTCAGAATTAGTATCACTTTCTAATTTCTGATATTTAACACTTTCTACTTCAATATGAATATCAATTCTATCTAAAAGAGGACCACTTATTCTATGTATATATTTTTGGATTTGTTCTTCACTGCAAGTACAGTGTTTTTCAGTTGAACCATAATATCCACAAGGACAAGGGTTCATACTAGCAATAAATATAAAGTTAGAGGGATACGTTATAGAAGAATTAATTCTACTGATAGTCACAAATTTATCTTCTAAAGGACCTCTTAAGACTTCTAAAGTAGATTTATTAAATTCAGGTAATTCATCTAAAAATAAGACGCCATAATGAGCCAAACTAATTTCACCGCGGTTTAGGTATTCTACCACCGCCAACCAAAGATGTTTCAGTAATAGTATGATGAGGACTCCTAAATGGTCTTGTGAATATAAAAGGTGTGTCTTCAGAAAGAAGACCAGAGATGCTGTGAATCTTAGTTATTTCTAGTGCTTCTTCAAAAGTTAAATCAGGTAAAATACTTGGAAGACGACGTGCTAGCATGGTTTTACCAGAACCAGGACTACCAATTAATAGACAATTATGGCCTCCAGCAGCTGAAATTTCTAATGCTCTTTTAACATTTTCTTGACCTTTAACCTCAGAAAAATCAAAATCATAAGAAGAATTAATATTTGAAATAAAATCAATATTTTTTTCTTTAGAAATAGAAATTTGACCATTTAAATAACTGATAACTTCACTTAAACTGGAAACAGGAATAATTTCAATATCGGTAATTATAGAAGCTTCTTTAGAATTAGCTTTAGGTAAAATAATTCTCTTAATACCCAAACGTTTAGCTTCTATACAAATAGGTAAAACACCTTTAATAGCTTCGATAGAACCATCCAAAGAAAGTTCACCCATAAAAATGGTATCATTTAAAGAAATATTAGAAATAATATTACTAGCAATTAAAATCCCTACAGCAATTGGTAAGTCAAAAATAGAACCTTCCTTTCGTGTACTAGCAGGAGCCAAATTAACAACAATTTTCCTGCTCAAAAACTCAAAAGTAGAATTTCTAATAGCAGTTTTAACCCTTTCCTTAGATTCTTTGATGCTAGTATCAGGTAAACCAACAATCTCAAAAGACGGCATACCAGAAGAAACATCAACTTGAATGTTCACTAAATAACCTTGCAACCCATGCAAAGCAATACTTTTTACAATTGATAACATATAATCCTTTCTACTTATATAATTAAAATAAAATTAAGATAAAAAATAGAATAAAAAAGTTCAAATATAAATTATATAAGATTTAAAAAAATGAATAAAATATTAAGTAATGTGAGTATACATGATAAAAGAATATTTGTCAATACTTTTTTAAGGGGACGGACCTGTAGGGAATTTGGGGACGGGGCTTTTTTTCCCTATTTTTGCCAAAGGGTGCCAAAATAGGGAAAAATAGCCCCGTCCCCAAATTCCCTACAGGTCCATCCCATTTTATATTCACAGTGATAAAATAGTCGCAAATAAAAAACTAATTTTATAGGAAATATAAATTAGATATTCAAATATGTTATATATAAAATCATAATAATTATAATTAAATTTTTTCTAAAAATTTTTTAAAAAATCTATTTTTAGTTTTATCCTGAAATTTTAGTTTTAAAAAAACAAAAAACATACATATAATAAATAAAATAAAAATTGATATTAATATAATAGCTAATTGCTTGACTTGTTCTTCCTTAGGTAGTGAGATTAGATAAATCCAATAATTTGTAAACATATATTATTCCACCTTTTAATAATAATATTATATATGGAATATTTTACCAGAAGGAAAAAAACAAGTCAATACAATATATGTAAAATAATGTAAAAAATACAAAATAAATCTAGAATTATTTTACATTTTTTTGCATTTTAAAAGATAAAAGTATATTAAGACATCTAATAAATATTAGATAATCTCTAAGTATAAATAAAATTAATATTGAATCATTTATTTCGTAATAATAAAGTTAATTTTTTTATAATATCAATAGAGTTAATAAGTTCTTTACTGCTGTACTTTTTTAAATATTTTTTAGTTTCAGAAATAACACTGTCATCAAGACCAAACAAAATATAATCAGAAGAATGTCCACTCAAATCCATAAGATTTTTAATACTCCTATATACTAAATTACCTCTACCAGATTCAACTAATCCTAAAAACTGCCCAGAAACGCCAATTTCTTTTGCTAGCTGAGATTTATTCATTTTTAATTCATTCTCTCTAATGTATTTAATTCGTTTGCCTCTTTCAATTTGTTCAATTTTTTCTACATCTAAATTATTATTTTCAATATTCATTTCCATACCTCCATTTGAACATTAAATATATTTTACAATATAAAAAACACAAAAAAATAGTAAAAAAGTTTGTAAAATTATGGAGAAATATAGGGAAATATGGTATATTATGAAAAAAAGGAGGGATGTCAATGAAACCAATGACAATATTAATAATAGAAGATGATGTAAATGAATGCAACAATTTTATTAAGACAATTAAAAATAGAGAAGATATTGAACTAGTAAAAATGACAGATTCTGATATTCAGGGATTGAAATATGTCAAAACTTTACGTCCAGAAGGAATAGTGCTAGATATAGAACTAAATAATAGCGCAAGTGGAAATTCAAATTCATTAGGATTTATGGACAACTTAAAGAAACTAAATCTCAATTACCAACCTATAGTGATTGTAACAACTCATATATATTCAAAGAGAACATATGATAAACTTCATAAAAGTGGTGTAGATTTAATATTATATAAAAATCATCCTAAATACTCATGTGAACAAGTATTAAACAATTTTATAAGTTTACGTGAAATAGAACCAAATAAAACAGTTGAGGTTTTAGAAGAGGAATTGAAAGATGAAGAAAGTAAAATTTCTGATTATATAAATGAAGAATTAGAAAAAATAGGAGTAACTTCTAAATTAAAAGGGAGAAAATATGCACATGATGCAATATTATATTTAATACAAAATGACGAAAAAGATGTAAATCCAATTAAATATTTAACTAAAATATATAACAAACCAGAAACTACAATTTCAAATGGAATACAAAATGCAATAATCCATGCATGGAAATATAATGCTTTAGAAGATTTATTAGAAAATTATAAAGCAGTAATAAATCCTGATAGAGGTATGCCAACAGCAATGGAGTTTGTATATTATTATGCAGGAAAAGTAAAAAGAATGCTTTAGTTTTATAGACTTTAAGAAGGTAAATAAAATAAAAAATTAAAATGGTAGGAAATTTTCTTATGAAGAGAAATTTATTCTACTATTTTTTTTCATTTTTCGCCATTTTTTTCTATCAACAAATACCGTTTATTCGTAAGAAATAGATGGTATTTTTTGTTTGTACAAAAGGGAAAGAAATAGAAAAAAAGGTGGTGATAATAATGTTCGATTTATTACTAGCTTGGATAAGAAAATGGGCTGGATAAAAAATTACAAAATATACAAGTAAAAAAGGTAGTCAATATAATAAATAGTATAGAAATAATTTATATTGATTATCTTTTTTTTATAATATATAATATTGGCAAAAAATGGAGGAAAAAATTTTGCCAATAGAAAGTGATTTGATAAATTTAAGTGATATAAATATACAAATTTATATATTAAAAATATTTTTCATTAGTATATGTACATATTTTACATTTATAAAAATTACAAATAACAATACAATAAAAAATGTAATGCCGATAATAATTTGTACTTTTGTTACTTCATTCATATCTGGTATAATAAAATATGAAACAAATTCATTTATGAGTATAATAAATATGATTTTATTATTAAGTATAATGGCATCTAAGAATACAAAATGCAGTATAGGATATTCTATGTTAGCAATTATAATTTCATTAAGTATAAATTATATTATATTTTTTATGGCAATAGTAATTAGTTTTATACCTAATATTATTTTAAAAATAAGCAACAATTATATAAGTTTATTAGTACTAATTATTATACATAGTTTAATATTATTTATATTATCTAAAATAAAAAAATTTAAATATGGATTTTTATTTTTACAATATAATTCAAAAAATGAATTTTTAGACATTATAATGCTTAATATAAGTGTAATAATAGTATTTTCATTTATTATATTTACAAATATAAATATAGAATTAACACGAAATTTATTTTTGGGTTTTATAATATTTTCAATATTAATGTTCATCACAATCCAAAAGTCCTTACAACTATACTACAAGCAAGAGCTATTAAAACAAAATTTAGAAGAATCTAAAAAAGACATAGAAAACAAAGACAAAAAAATCGAAGAACTAGGAAAAGAAAATTTTAAACTACATAAAAAAATACATTCAATAAATCACAGTATAGAATCATTAGAATACAAGCTAGATGTATTATCACAACAAACTGAAATAGCATCAGAAATAGACATAAGAGATAGAATAAATGAAATATCAAAAATGATAGAAGAAGATAAAGTAGTAATAGAACTAACAAAAACAAATATTGAAATAATTGATGATATATTAAAAAATATGCAATCCAAATGTATAAAAAATAACATAGATTTTGAACTAAAAATAAATGGGAATATAAATCACATGATAAACAATATTATATCAAAAAAAGATTTAGAAATACTAATAGCAGACCTTATAAAAAACGCAATAATAGCAATCAGTTATTCAGACAATGTGAATAAAAGTATCTTAGTAAGATTAGGAGTAATAGATGGAATTTATAGTTTATATGTATATGACACAGGGATAGAATTCAACATAGAAACTTTATTAAATCTAGGAATAAAACCAAGTACAACACATGCTGACAATGGTGGCACAGGTATGGGATTTATAAATACTTTTGATACACTAAATAAGTATAAAGCAAGCATAATCATTGAAGAATTCGGAAAAGAAAGTAAAGATAACTATACAAAAGCTGTAATAATAAAATTTGATAAGAACAATAATTATAAAATAAATTCATACCGTGCAGAAAAAATAAAAGAAAAAGAACCTAAAAACATAATTATAGAAAAATCATAAAGAAATTTGCCAAAGGGGACGGGCTATTTTGGCAATTTAGGAAAAATGGGCATGACCTTTTTAGAGAAAAAAAAGGGCGTCCCCAATTTCCCTAATTCTGATAATGGTAATTTTTATATTTTTGTTTAGCTGTATCAGGATTGTAAACACTAGTAAAATCTTTAATAGGGGCAAATTCCTCATCAGGATTAACTCTTAAAAGAAGCATATCATCAAACTTGCTAAATGCATCAAAAATAAATTTTTCAAATTTAAAAGTATTAGGTTTCTCAGGAACTTGTTTTACACCTTCAGAGTTGACAAAAGTATTCTTTTTGTAAGCTCTATGATATGGAAGATGTTCTCTAGAAACTTTTTTTACAGCATTAAAGCTCATTAAATGTGATAAAATATTAGCTTCTCTATATAAATACTTACCGTCTAAATCCTTTTTTTCAGAAGTTTCCAAATCAATATTTTCATAATATAATATAGATGGTTTTCCAAGATTTCTACAATATACAGCTGTTTTTTCTAAAGGTTGCTCTTTAAATATTGATTTAGAAGCAATTTCATTATTTGTAGCAATTGTTAAGCCTAATAATAAAGGGTCAACATTTTTAAGTAATACATTATCAATTCCACCGAAGAAAATCCATTTAATATTATTTTCTTCTAAATCTTCAATAATTCCATTTTCAAGCATAGAATTAAAAACATCACCATTACCATTTGAAGCTTCCTTTATAATATATGGTTCTTTAAGAATCAATTTCCCTTTTACATCTATAATTGGTAATTGTTTTTGCTTAAAAAACTTAATTTTATTTACAGGATAACCAAAATAATTATTTTTTTCAAAAAATAATTTAGTAGGGGTATCATTTTCTTCACTTGTCATTATATACCATGGAATTACAATATTATACTTTAAATTAGCTTGTTTTATATCTTCACACATTATCTGAAATAAGGATTTTTTTTGTGGTTTCAAATCCAACATATACGTACCTTTAGGACCTTTATACCCAAGCCTTGTACCTTGCCCACCCGCCATTGTGACTACAGCATAAGTCTGATTTAATAATTCATGTTCACCAATAGAAACATAATGATTAATCTCATCTGCAGAAAAATCATTTTTTTCTAAATGTTCTAGAGGTGAAATATCATCTAAACAAAAATGTTCTTCTTTCATTGAATTTTTATACAATGAAATTATATGTTCAAAATTTGTATGTAAAATTTGATTAACTAACAAATTTTTTTCATCTTCAGATAACATATCATATAAATATAATAAATGTTCTTGATCATATTTTTTTAAGATATTTGTGGCCTTACACAAATTCTTATTATCCATAATTAATCTCAATCCCTTCTTAATCCATATTATTAATTCATGTCATAATTAGTAGGAAGAGCAGCCTTTAATGTTCTAATCGAAATATCTTTATTTGGCATATCAGAAGCCATTAAATCTTCAATTTCCTTTTCTATATTATATGGAATTCTCACAATATTAAAAGAAATTTCAGCAAAATCTTTAGATTGATAATTTCCTTCTATTATTATATAAGATGCCATAGTTGAAAATTTGTTACTCTCATCATTCAAATTCGAATTCAACATTTCTACTGAAGAGCCGACACTACCAGGATTAAATACAGTCTTGTTTTTATATCTTATTAAACAAGGTGTATGTATATGACCATATCCTATAACATCAGGAACCTTATCATTTTCGGCTTTACCTAAAAATTCTGTATTTTCAAATAACTGACCAGCATTTGCTAATTCAACTCCTGAATATACAGTTCCTTTATTTGAAAAAGTAGGATTATATATATGTTGTAAACTAAAAGGTGAAGCATGAAAAAGTCTAATAAAGTGTCCACTCATATAAAATTCATGAAATACTGGTAAATTAAGTATAAAATTAGCTCTTTCTTCCCCAATTTTGATTCTAGACCAAAAGTTTTTATTTCTAGCTTCAGGGCGACAAATGGCGTAATCAGTATTTCCTATTAGTATAACATCACATACTTCTCTTAATTTATCAATTACTAAATCAGGATGAACGCATTTTACAATACTATCACCCAAACAAAATATCTTATTTATATTACGTCTTTTTATATCATCTAATACAGCATTTAATGCAGTTATATTTCCATGTACGTCAGAAATAATAGCTACTTTATCCATATTATATCATTCCTTTCGTTGATATTAAACTTTAAATTCTTTAAAAAATATAATAATATAATTTAAAAATAAATTTCCCTTTTTGGACGCGTCCCCAAAATGGTAAAAATCTAAAAACTAATAATTTCGTTATAAATTTCAATTGCAAAATTATCTGTCATACCAGAAATATAATACAAAATACATTTATAATAATCATTTGGATTTTCTATATTAAAAATCAATTTATTTTTTAGTCTAAGATTGTCTCTATTTCCAAAATCATAATAATTATTAATAAAAGAAATAAAACTTTTAGATAATTTTGGAAAAGACTTAGACAATACATTTAAGTTGTTTAAAGTATTATTACCATCATAAGTATTTTTCAATGTGTTATATATCTCAGAGATTACAAGTTCAAAATACCTATTAGAAGGTAAAATTCTATTAGAATTATAAATATTATCATAATTAAATTGCTTAATCTGATTAAGTAATGAAAAAGCTTCATCAGAGAAACACAAACCTTTCTCAGGGGAAGAATTTTCACACAAGTCTGAAACTAAATAATTAATTATAATAGTATTATTTATCTCATTTTTTACATCAGCATTATGTATTAATTTGTATAAGTCATCTAAATGATTATCAAGAATACCCAAAGTAATAGCATCTTCAATATCTCTACCAATGTACGAAATCTTATCAGATATTTTAACTACACAAGCTTCCCAAGTATAAGGAGCATATTCATTAGAATAAGAATATGTTGACAAATCAATAAATTCTTTTCTAGGTTTTAAACCATTTTCATCAATCTCACCACAATGAGAAATAATGCCATCTCTAACAGCATAAGTAAGATTTAAGTTTTGAAGATATTTTTGATTGTCTTCTAGTAATTCGATATAATCTACAAAATCTAAACCATTTTTTTCATGCCAAAAAGTACAGCCTAAACCCTGTTCAGAAATTTTTGATAATATTTTTTCTCCACTATGACCAAAAGGACTATGTCCTAAATCATGTGCTACTGAAATAGCTTTAGTAAGTTGTGTATTTAAACCTAAGTAATTTGCAATAGTATAGCTAATAGAGTCAACATGCATTACATGTTCAATTCTTGTGCATATATGGTCATTTTCAGGAGAAAAGAAAACCTGAGTTTTATGTTTTAATCTTCTAAAAGCTGTAGAATGAATAATCCTAGTATAATCACGTTCAAAATCACTACGCAGGTCATTGTTCCTACTGTATAAGGGATTTCCCCTTTTTATTATATTTTCCCAATTAGGGTTATTTATATTCGCAGATAAATTTTCAAATTTTTTCATATTTATATAATCATTCCTCTCTAAAGGTATAATTAGATTGAAAAAAATTAATTTGGCAGAGCCATTTGCAATAATTTTTCAACTATATATACTTTCAAAAATATTTTACTATAAAACGACACAAAAGTAAATTAAAGTTTACAATAAAAAAATAAAGTAGTATAATAATATCGAAAAAGGAGGAATAAAAATGTTACATGTAATGAAAGATGATTTTGATGAAAGTCCAGAAGATATCTTAAATTCAATAAATAATATGTTAAAAGAAAAAGAAAAAAGTAAAGATAATGAAGAAAATAAAGATGAATAATACAAAAAATTGATACTCATCTATAATACTATTAATAAATTTTTAAATTTATCTGTCAATATAATTTTCAAAGAAACTCTAAATAAATTTTATGGCACCCTTCCAAACAAGGATGTTTGAACTCTTTCCATAAAATTTATTAATAGTTTCTAATTCAATTAATTTCCATCAAAATTTAAAAATTTATTAATAGTATTATAGATGAGTGGTAATAAGTAAAATAGTAAAGTTTTAGTTGAATTTTTTTAAAATAATATTATAATAGTTTTATAGATATAGGTTTTAAACCTAAATATATTGAAGTAAGGAATGTGAATAAAAATGGGAAAATTATTTGTAATTGATGGAACAGATGGAAGCGGAAAACAAACACAATTAGAAAAATTAAAAGAAAGATTAGATACAGAAGGAATAGATTATAAAAGCGTAAGTTTTCCAAATTATGAAAGTGAAAGTTCAGCATTAGTAAAAATATATTTGAATGGAGAATTAGCAGAAGACCCAAAAGAAATAAGTCCATACATAGCATCTACATTTTATGCGGCAGATAGATATATAACATTTAAAAAAGAGTATGAAAAATACTATAAATCAGGAGGAATCATACTAGCAGATAGATATACAACATCAAATATGGTTCATCAAGCAGGGAAAATAAAAGATGATAAAGAAAGAGAAAAATTTTTAAACTGGTTATGGGATTTTGAATTCAATCTATATGGATTGCCAGTTCCAACAGAAGTATTTTTCCTAAATATGCCAACAAAATATGCATTAGAGTTAATGGAAAATAGAAAAAACAAAATAACACAAGAAGAAAAAAAGGATATACATGAAAGAAATCCTGAGCACATGATAGATGCATATAATGAAGCATGTAAATTATCAAAAAAATATAACTGGAAAGAAATTCAATGTGTAAGAGATGAAAAGATAAGAACAATTGAAGATATACATGAAGAAATATATCAAGAAATAAAAAAATATTTGAGCAAATAAGAGATTTTAAGAGAAAAAACGAGAATAAATATAATAATTACTATAAAAATAGTTGCTTAAATCAAACAAAAACAAAACAAGTCAAAAATAATTCTAAATAAAATTTGGAATAAATGGAAAACTTTTGTATAATATTTATCGATGGTGCATTATTCTAGTCATACAAGTTTTACGAGGGTGGGGCTAAAAATCCACTAAAGGACATATCGTTGAAGTTTCTTGTATATGCGCGAAATGCCAGTTTTGTGTGTATACAGGGAGTAAAGAATCTAGGGTAATATGTAATGGCATACATGTGATTCCCTATTTTCGCGGAGGCTTAGAATATAATTTTAAGTTAAACCTATGTTGAGTGCCAAGACACAAAATACATAGAGTAGTCTGTCTCGAGTGAATGTATTGGGATTAATATAAAAATAAGTGAAAAAAATCTTGGCCAGATTTATTTACTTAAGTTATGAAATTTCATTTGCAAAAAAGACTAGTAAAACGCAACTGTATGTAAAGGAAAACTTCTAGAATGTTTGTCTCGAAAGAGGCATAGAAGTCTGGGGATTAAGGTACAGATTTAAGTGGCGATCTGGTGTCTATTAAATCTAATAGATATTTTCCTTAAACGGAAACGGCTCTAACAGTAATGTTAAGTGGAGAATAGAGAAATTCGACCAGACCTAAACTGTAAAATTTACTTAGGCTTTTACCATCTAGTTTCGTTTTTTAAATAAAACTATTAGTTAAGAATACTTATTTTAATAGGAATAATAAAATAAAAATATATTATAAAATATAAAAAGATAATAATATAACAATAAATATTAAATATAATGAGATAAAAAACTAGGAGGACGATAAATTTATAATGAAAGAAAAGCAAGACAATAAAAATAGCAAAGAACACTCGGATTTTAGTTGGTTTATAAAAGTATCAATAATGACATTTATATTATCAATTACATTTTCATATATATCAGCAAATGGAGTGTCAAATTTAAATCTGGTATCTGCTATACTAATCTTAGCATTAGTAATAGGAATAGGTATCTTTTTTGATATAGTGGGGGTTGCAGTAACAGTAGCAAATGAAGAAGAATTTCACGCAAAAGCAACCAAAAAAGTAAAAGGTTCAAAAGACTCAATTAAATTAATCAGAAATGCACCTAAAGTAGCCAACATATGTGCAGACGTTGTAGGAGATATTTGTGGAGTATTAAGTGGTGCAATAAGTGCGCTGATAGCCGCAAAGATAACAGAACAATTTGGATTATCTTTTGATATACAATTTATACTTAGTGCAGTTGTTGCATCTTTAACAGTAGGTGGAAAAGCACTAGGAAAAGGAATTGCAAACAAAAATGCTACTCCAATTGTTCATGCGGTAGGAACAGTTTTTAGTAAATTTAAAAGAAAATAGAAATTACCCTTTTGGGGACGCGTCCCAAAAGGGTAATTTTAGGTTTAAGTATATAATCAATCATTTTTAATTAATTTTTTAATTTCATTAAAATTTATATTTAATATAATAAAATTTCATAATTTTTATCACAAAGATAGTAAGAGTTATCTATCATCTGAAAAATCAAATAAATCATTAGGATCACAGTTTAAAATTTTGCAAAGTTTATCAATATTAGAATATTTTATTGATTGAGTCTTATTTTCAACAAGATTATTAAAATTAGTGTAACTAATATTACCCCTATTATTAAGTTGATTAAATAACCAATACTTAGATTTATTTTGTTCCTTCAATAATCTTTTAACATCTAATTTTACCATTTATGTCTCCTTTTATATACTTAATTTTTTTAATAGTTTATAATAATCTAACAGAAATATCAACTCACAATAAATAACTTATAAAAACAGTAGATAAAATAAAATATTAATGCTAAAATAATGTTGAGAATAAATTAATGCTCAAAAGATGAAGTATAAATTTATTAAATATACTAATATATTTATAGCAAAATACATAAGAAAGGATGGAAGAAAATGAATTTAAAAAGAAAAGAAGGAATTACATTAATAGCATACAATAGTACTAAATAGCTCGTACCTCGCTATGGGCCGAATGAATAAAATTGAAAAAAATAAAACCTCATGTATAATATAATTATGTAACTTAGATGTTGCAAATATATTAAACAGGAGGTTTTTTTGATAGGACAAATGAGCAATTAATCAAAAAAATGAAAGAAGCAAAAATATATATATTTGTCGAAAAAAGTCGAATGATTTATATGAGAGTCTTGACTTTAGGAGGAATATATAGTAATGTTTTATTTAATTCTGATAATAGCTCAAGAGATCTTTCAGTTTCTGTTCGTCCAGTAGTATCTCTAAAATCTAACATCAAACTAGAAAGCAATTCAGAAAGCGAATGGATAATAAAATAAAAAATTATCATTAAAAGAAAATGTGAAAAATTGTTATAATCCTTACATTTTATAATTATATTAAAATATTTACAAAAAATTTTTGCCAGTGACACTTTAAGATAATGCTACTAAATAGCTCATATCTCGCTATGGATCGAATGAATAAAATTGAAAGAATACAAATTACTACAATTCTGCAATAAAATTCATATATGAAGTAATACTAGATGAATTAATAAACAAAAAATAACAAAAGTATATTCAGATAGCATTAAGCTAAAGAATATACTTTTAATTATGCGTCCTTATCAATCACAATCAGTTCATCTATTGTGCAATCCAAAAACTTACAGAGGTCTTCTAAATACTTAAAAGAAATAGAAGAAGTTTCGCCATGGATCACACGATTAAGATTATGAGAGGTAATATTCATATTTTGGCAAAGCCAATACTTAGACTTCTTTTTTTTCTTCAATAGCTCTTCAATTCTAAAATAAATCATAATTCCACCTCTAAGAATATTGTAAGTGATATCTTTCAAAGAAATAAGTTACTTGCGTATACCTTAAATTATCAAATACTTATAATAGAAATGTTTTAGAATAAAATTTGCAACAGTAGAAAAAATATAATAGAATAGTAAGAAAAGTTAAAAATACAGTAGTTAACATATTGGTGATTTAGGGAGGAATGATACAAACATGAAAGTTTTAATAACAGGAGCATCTTCAGGAATAGGAAAAGACATGGCAAAAGTTATGGCAAGTAAAGGATATGATTTAGCAATAGTAGCCAGAAATGAAGAAGAATTAAAAAAATTAGCAAATGAATTAGAGGAAAAAAATAAAATAAAAGTAGAAACAATAGCAATGGATTTATCGAATGAAGAAAATTGTAAAGAACTTCACAGAAGAGTACGAAATGTGGATATCTTAATTAATAATGCAGGATTTGGGGATTGCGGAAACTTTACAAAAACATCTCTTCAAAAAGAAATAACTATGATACAAACTAATATTATAGCTTATCATATATTAACAAAGCTATACTTAATAGATATGAAAGCAAATGGAAGAGGAAAAATATTAAATGTTGCATCAATTGCAGGATTTATGCCAGGGCCACTAATGTCAACATATTATGCTACAAAAGCATATGTAGTAAGATTATCTGAGGGAATAAGAGAGGAATTAAAAAAAGAAAAATCAAATGTACAAATTAGTATTTTATGTCCAGGACCTGTAAATACAAATTTTAATAATGTAGCAAATGTTAATTTCAAAATAAGAGAAGCAAATAGTATGGTTGTTGCAAAATATGCTATTAAAAAACTAGAAAAAGGTAAATTCTATATAGTTCCTGGAATAGATGTTAAATTTGCAAAAATAGGGGCAAAAATATTTCCAACAAACTTAGTAAGTAAAGTAGCATATATGGTTCAAAAAAGAAAAATATCAGGACACTAATTCATAGTTTTAAAAAGTGGAAGGTTATATATTATATTTTAAGCGAGTTTCGTGGGGACCGACACAATACATACTGTAAATAAATCAATGTTGCAACTGTAAACATTGATTTATCTACAGTATGTAAAGTGTTGGGATAGCGAAAAATATAATATATAACCTTCCACTTTTTAAAACTATAAATTAAAGAAATAAAAAAATCTTGACATCGATAAACAAATGTTCTATAATAGTTTTGGTGGTAATATGGAAAAACAAATATTACATGTAGATGTTAATAATGCATTTTTAAGTTGGACGGCAGTTGAAATGTTAAAAAACGGAAGTGAAATAGATATTAGAGAAATACCAGCAATCATTGGAGGAGACGAAACCAAACGTTCTGGAATAGTACTGGCAAAAAGTATGAAAGCTAAAGAATGTGGAATAAAAACAGCAGAAACAATATACCAAGCAAAAATAAAATGTCCAAATATAAAAATATTTTCATCAGACTTTAAAATTTATAGAAAATATTCAGACCAATTATATAAGCTTCTATTAGAGTACACAGATAAAATTGAAAGATTTAGTATTGATGAATGTTTTTTAGATATGACTAACTATTTAATGAAAGATACATTATTAAATAAAGCAATAGAAATAAAAGAAAGGGTAAAGCAAGAATTAGGATTTACAGTAAATGTAGGAGTAGCAAATAATAAATTACTAGCAAAAATGGCATCAGATTTTACAAAACCAGATAGAGTACACACATTGTATAAAGAAGAAATTTCAGAAAAAATGTGGAATTTGAACATATCAGAACTATTTATGCTAGGTAAAAAAACAGTTCCTAAATTATACAACATGCAAATAAAAACAATAGGGGATTTAGCAAAATCAGATGTAAAGATATTAGAGAAAAAATTTGGAAAACATGGAGTACAAATGTGGGAATATGCAAATGGAATTGACAAATCAGACGTAAAATA
The DNA here is from genome assembly GCA_946498265.1 of uncultured Clostridium sp. Taxonomy (GTDB): domain Bacteria; phylum Bacillota; class Clostridia; order TANB77; family CAG-508; genus CAG-269. Next base: position 17,625 of record CAMMNR010000008.1, read on the forward strand.
TATGCCAGAAAAACCAAGAGGAGTAGGAAATTCTATTACATTACCACAAAACATTAATGATATAGAAAAATTAGAAGAAATATTATTAGCATTAGCAGAACAAGTATCATATAGGCTTAGAAGATATGATTTACTTGCAAAAACAGTAAACGTACAATTAAGAACAAAAGATTTTGAAGATACAAGTCACCAAGGAAAATTAATCATGGCTACATCATCAACTAAAGAAATATATTCAAAAGGAAAAGAATTGCTAGAACAATTATATAAAAAGGGAATGAGCATAAGATTAATAGGATTAAGAGTAGACAATTTAGTAGAAAAAGAACAATTACAACTTTCCTTTTTTGATAATAAGGATCATGAAAAACAAGAAAAATTAGATAAAGTTATTGATAATCTAAAACAAAAATATGGATACAATTCAATTACCAGAGCAGGAAAAATGAATTTACCAAAAGGAACAATAAATTTGAAAAAATTAGAATAGGGAAAATGGGGACGGGGCTTTTTTTCCCTATCTCCATCTCTATTAACAAATTCACACAAAAGTCATATAAAGTAAATAAAAAAGAAACAATTTAAATATATAATCTACAAAAAAGAAAGAGGTATAAGAAAGTGCAAAATTCATTTTATAAAGACTCAATAGTCTTATTAGAAGGGGTAATAGCAGAAATAATGGCAAGATTAGACATAATCAGAAAATACAAAATAGTACATAATGATAGAGATCCAATAGAATATATAACAAGTAGAGTAAAAACTGAAGAAAGTATGAAAGAAAAGCTAAAAAGAAAAAAATTACCAATAAATTTAGAAACAGCATTAACTAAAATCTATGATGCAGCCGGAATACGAATAATATGTGCATATATAGATGATGTATATACTGTGGTAAAGATGTTAAAAAAATTTAAAGACTTAAAAATTTTAAAAGAAAAAGACTACATAAAAAATCCAAAATCAAATGGATATAGAAGTTATCATATAGTATTTCAAGTACCATTAGACATAGCAGGAGAAGTACATCCAGTAAATATTGAAATTCAAATAAGAACAATAGCAATGGACTTCTGGGCAAGTCTAGAACATGAAATGAAATACAAGAAAAACATAAAAAATCAAAAAATGATAGTAGAAGAATTAAAAAGGTGTGCAAATGAGATTGCAACAACAGACATAAATATGCAAGCAATAAGAAATATGATTAATGGCAAAGAGTAAAAAATTTAAATATTATAAATAAAAAACGTAAAAAATGATATCAATAGGTTATAGGTAGACCTAGTTAAAAACCTAAATACATAAAAAGGAATGTGATTAAATATGAAAAAAAAATTAAAAATTCTATTAGCAGATGATGAAAAGGAACTCGCAAGAGCTGTAGGTACAATTTTAAAATACAGCAATTATGAAGTGAATATAGTAAACAATGGAAAAGAAGCTGTAGAAATGGTTAAAGAAAATATGTACGATCTAATAATATTAGATGTTATGATGCCAGTAATGGACGGAATACAAGCTTTAAAAGAAATGAGAAAAAATAATATAAAAACACCAATAATGTTATTAACAGCAAAAGCTCAAATTGATGATAAAGTAGAGGGCTTAGATTCAGGTGCAAATGATTATCTAACAAAACCTTTTGATAAAAAAGAACTATTGGCAAGAATACGAGCATTAACAAGAGAGCAAGAAGAAAATAAAGAAAAATATAAAATAGGAAATATAATATTTGATAAAGAAACATCAGAAATATCTAATCAAAATACATCATTACATTTAAACAATAAAGAATGTGAAATAATGGAATTTTTAGTAAAAAATCAGGAGAGAAATATAACTAAAAAAGAACTAAAAAAACGTATATGGGTAAAAGAAAATAAAGATGAAAATATAGTAACAATGTATATAGCATATTTACAAGAAAAGTTTTTAGCATTAGGAGCAAATATAAAAATAAATGATAAAAACGGATATGTTTTGGAGAAAATAGTATGATAAAAAAATTACAAAGAAAATTTATAATAATATCAATGTTATCAATTATAGTAGTAACAGGTAGTATATTTGGAGTAATAATAATAGAAAATTATACTAGGACAAATAGAGAATTAGATGGAATATTAAATTTAATTTCAGAAAATGACGGAAAAATTCCAGAGTATAAACCAAGGAATGATGAATTGGCTGAGATAATAACACAAGAAACACAATTTTCTACACGATATTTTATAATAAGAATAAATGATCAAAAAGAAATAATAGAAACAAATATGCAACATATTGCATCAGTAGAACAAGAACAAGCAGAGGAAATATTAGAAGAAGTATTAGAAAAAAATGAAGACACAGGATATTATGATAATTACAGATATAAAATAACATCAACTGAAGATGGTGAGTTAATAATATTTTTAGATTGTACAATGCAATTAAATAATTTAAAAAACTTGATAAGTCAATCATTAATAATAATAACTGTAAGCTTAGTAATAGTGTTTGTCTTAGTATCAGTATTATCAAAAAAAGCATTAACACCAATAATAGAAAATATAGAAAGACAGAAACAATTTATAACAAATGCAGGACATGAATTAAAAACACCAGTTGCAGTAATAATGGCAAATGCAGATGTAATGGAAATGACATCAACAGAAAATATAGAATGGATAAAAAGTATAAAAAAACAAGCATCAAGATTAGATGCATTAATAAAAAGTTTATTGAATCTAGCAAATGTGGAAGAAAACAAACTAAAAGCAAATTACACACAATTTTCTATAACAGAATTAATAAATGAACAGATACAAGATTTTAAAGCAATTGCAAAGGACAGAAATATTGTATATGAAAACAAAAATGACATATTAATTTATGCAGATATAAACAGAATTAAAGAACTATTAACAATATTACTAGATAATGCATTAAAATACACACAAGAAAATGGAAAAATAGAAATAAAGGTTGAAAAACAAGGAAAAAATGTAAAAATTCAATTTGCTAACACATGCGAAAATGTAAAAAATATTAATACAAAGAAAATATTTGATAGATTTTATAGAGTAGATAAATCAAGAAGTAAATCAAAAGAAGGTTATGGAATAGGATTATCCATTGCAAAATCAATAGTAGAATCACATAAAGGAAAAATAACAGCGGAAATAAATAAAGAAAACATGATATGTTTTACAATAATATTAAATGGGGATGGTTCTTAATGTGCCAAAGGAGACGGGGCTGTAGGGAATTTGGGGACGGGGTTTTTTTTCCCTATTGTTGCCAAA
>CAMMNR010000009.1 GCA_946498265.1 uncultured Clostridium sp.
CCCACTTCCACATGGGCATGGATCATTTCTGCCAATCTTAGGTTCTGTATTAACTATAGGTGTATGATTTTTCTCTCCTGCTGGTGCTTGACCTTTTAAAGAAATATTTGTGTCTTCTAATCCTTCACCTGTTATTTTTACAGATTCTTGTCTAGTAGGTGCTCCTTCCCTCTTTCTTGCATTCATAAGAATTTTAACAACATTTAATTGAATGTCAGCAACCATTTGATCAAACATATCAAATCCTTCAATTCTGTATTGAACAACTGGGTCTTTTTGACCATATGCACGAAGTCCTATACCATCTTTTAATTCATCCATGGCATCTATATGGTCCATCCATCTTTCATCAACTATTTTTAGCATTACAACTCTTTCAAGTTCTCTTAAAGTCTTTTCTCCAAAGTCTTTTTCTTTTTCTTCATATTTGCTATGAGCTTTTTCTTCTAATTCTGCAATAATCTTGCTATTGTCTAATTTATCTTCTTTTAAAGCATCAATCTCAGTAATACCAAATGTTGTAGATATATCTTGCATTAATGCATCTTTATTTGCTCCATCTTCTGTAATATATGCATTTACAGTTTCTGTTGCAACATTATCAATTATTTTAGAGATACTATCTTTTAAGTTTTCGCCATCTAAAACTTGTCTTCTTTGTTTGTAGATAATCTCTCTTTGAAGATTCATAACATCATCATATTTTAATACATTCTTTCTAATTGTAAAGTTACGTCCTTCAACTTTCTTTTGAGCATTTTCAACTGCTTTAGATAACATCTTTGCTTGAATTGGCATATTTTCATCTGCGCCTAAAGTGTTGTATACTCTAGTAATCATGTCTCCGCCGAAGATTTTCATTAAGTCATCATCTAGGCCAATGTAAAATCTTGATTCTCCTCGATCACCTTGACGTCCACTACGTCCTCTTAACTGGTTATCAATTCTTCTTGATTCATGTCTTTCTGTACCAATTATTTTTAATCCACCAGCTTGAATTACTTTTTCTTTTTCTTCTTTTATTTTTTCGTCGAATTTATCAACCAAATTTTTAAATTGTTCTCTTGCTTTTAGTATATCTTGATCATCAGTTTCATAATATGTGTCTGCTTCTTCAATTAAATTAGCTGGAACTTTACTTCTTCTCATTTCTTCTTTTGCTAAATATTCACTATTTCCTCCAAGCATAATGTCTGTACCACGTCCAGCCATGTTTGTTGCTATTGTTACTGCACCATATTTACCAGCTTGTGCAACAATTTCAGCTTCTTTTTCATGATATTTAGCATTTAATACTTCATGTTTAATACCTTCTTGTTTTAAAAGCTTACTTAATTTTTCAGATTTTTCAATAGATACTGTACCTACTAAAACTGGTTGACCTTTTTCATGACTTTCTTTTATACTTTTTACAATTGCTCTATATTTTGCATTTTCATTTTTATAAATAACATCATTTTCATCTTTACGAATCATAGGTTTATTTGTTGGTATTGCTACAACGTCTAAATTATATATTTCTTCAAATTCCGCTTCTTCTGTCATCGCAGTACCTGTCATACCAGATAATTTATCATACATTCTAAAATAGTTTTGGAATGTTATTGTTGCCAAAGTTTTAGATTCATCGGCTATTTTAACATGTTCTTTTGCTTCTATAGCTTGATGTAGACCATTATTATATCTTCTACCATACATAATACGTCCTGTAAATTCATCAACAATTAAAACTTCTCCATCTTTTACAATGTAATCAATATCTCTTTTCATTACACCATGTGCACGTAATGCTTGGTTTACATGATGAACTAATGTTGAGTTTTCCAAATCATTAAAGTTCTCTAATCCAAATGTTTCTTCTGCTTTTTTTATACCTTTTTGAGTTAATGTTGCAGATTTTGCTTTTAAGTCAACTATATAGTCATATTTTTCATTATCTTCTGCTTGTTCAAAATCTTTTACATCTTCTTCAACTATTACTTTTGGTGTTAATCTTTTTACAAAATTATCTGCTTTTTTATATAAATCTGATGATTCATTTGCACGTCCAGATATTATTAATGGTGTTCTTGCTTCATCTATTAAGATACTATCAATTTCGTCCACTATAGCATAATGTAATCCTCTTTGAACTAATTGATTTTTATATATAACCATATTATCTCTTAGATAATCAAATCCAAATTCATTATTTGTACCATATGTTACATCTGCTGCATATGCTGCTTGTTTTTCTTTAGGTTCCATTCCAGCTATTACTAATCCAACTGTTAAACCTAAAAATTTATATAATTTTCCCATCCATTCACTATCTCTTTTAGCTAGATAATCATTTACAGTAATTACATGGACTCCTTTTCCTTCCAAAGCATTTAAATACACTGGTAATGTTGCAACTAATGTTTTTCCTTCACCAGTTTTCATCTCTGCTATTCTTCCTTGATGTAAGATAATACCACCTATTAATTGTACATCAAAATGTCTCATTCCTAATACCCTTTTAGATGCTTCTCTTACAACTGCAAATGCTTCTGGTAATATATCATCTAATGTTTTTCCTTCTGCTAATTGTTTCTTGAAATAATTTGTTTTTTCTCTTAATTCATTGTCACTTAACTTCGATATTTCTTCCTCTAATTCATTTATTTTTGCTACTATTGGCATTACTCTTTTTACTTCTTTTTCACTATATGACTTGAATATTTTCTTTAATATACTCATTTTGAATTCAATCCTTCCTTAGTTTGTATTTTTACTATGTTACTATATCACTAAAACTTATTTTTATCAAGTATTTTATTATAATTTCTTTAATATGTCTCAAAAAGAAACGTCCCCAATGAGACATATTTTTTATATTATTACATAAATTTAATTATCAGAATAATTTAGAAAAGAGGAATATTATGTTTGTGTATAATTTTAAAATTAATGGAAGTAAGGTATTTAAGATATTTTTTATTTGCGTAGTTATAATCATAGTTATTATTGTAGGTATTGTTTCTTTTAGAATTTTTAATGGTGCTGAGCAATCCAAAAATTCTCCTTGTTCTCCTAAAAATGGTGTGTCTGTCATATCTGCGAAAAATTATACTAATATTTTAAAAGCTGTACATGAAAATATTGATAGTTACGTTGGATTAAAAATTCAATTTACAGGATACGTTTATAGAGTTGCTGATTTGAAAGAAAACCAATTTATACTATCTAGAGATATGATTGTTTCTTCTGATTTTAAATATGTGATTGTTGGCTTTTTGTCTGAATATGATAATGCAAAAGATTTTGAGAATGATACATGGGTTGAAGTTACAGGGGAAATTTTTAAAGGTGATTATCATGGTGATATGCCGATTTTAAAAGTAACTGAAATGAAAAAAGTTGATGCTCCTAGTGAAGAATATGTTTATCCTCCTGATGAGAGCTATATTCCAACTGATGGGATATTGTAAATTAGGAAAGAATGACTTTTCTATTGTAAGTTAAAAGGGAACAGTTGAGATATAAACACCTCAACTGTTCCTTAATTTTCCAGAAGCTAATGCCAGCTCTGTAGCTTGTGCTACTGCTGAACTTCTGGAGTTTGATGTTCCAAGTAGCTCTTCGATGCAAGTGATACCTTTTCCTCTGAGATATGTATCAAGAGTATTTCTCTTTATTATTTCAATATCTTCAGATGGAATTGACCAGCCTGCACTTTTTCCCCAGAAAAATTTTTTAGATTTATTCTCATATATGCAAACAATTTGCACATTAAAATATTGTCCAAATGAACTTTCTATTCCGGCCTCACAGCTAACATAAAAATCCATTTCTGAGAATTTTTTTCTTATATTGTTTAGTCTGTTCAAAGCACCTTGATAGGTTTCATCTTCGAATGGTTGACTTGGAACACCTGATGAAATTGACATTGAATAAAATTCAATTTCAGATTCTTTTAAATTAAAGAACCGTGAAAATGCTTTTTTTATTCCGTCAATTTTTTCTAAAGATGTTGTTGCAATTGCAACTTTTAACATGGTTGTCGTCCTCCTTCTTTTAAAAAAACAAACTTTTGCTACACTTTTATTATATCACTTTTTTGTTGATTTTTCAATGTTTTACTACTATGTTCCATCATATGGTTCATCACCATCTCGTGAAAGATCTTTGTATGGTATAAAAACTGGTTCTTCATTTTTAAATTCTTCTTCATCAAATGTACGCAATATGCTTTCATCAACATCAATTATATATTTTTGATCATCTATATCTAAAACTAAGCATCTTATATATCTTGTTGCTTTACCATCATTTCCTTCTATTTTTTTCCATACTTTTTTTCGTTTTTCTGGTCCTAATTTAATATCTACTATTTCTTTCATGTATTCAAATAATCCTTGTGAATCAATGTTATATTTGTCTTTTAATATTTCTATTGCATTTCTAATAAAAGCTATATCATCACTCTCTTCTACTGAAATAAAACTTTGATTGTCTATGCTAATGTTCGAAGATGCAGTATTAGTAGCCATATCTTCTTCTATCTTTTTTATCGAATCTTGACTTCTATTTTTATTAAATTTATCAAGTGCATTTTTGAATTTTTCTTCTTTGTCATCTAAAATAACTATACCTTGAGCAGTTAAACCTGTTTTTAATCTTGTAAGATCTTTTATATTATCAAAATCATCTGTATCTAGAGTAATACTATAATCATTACAGGTTAATCCTACAAAATAATGAGTATGTCCTTTATCCCAAAGGATGCAAATATCAAAATCATCGTTATCTTTGAACAATTCCTTAAGACCTTCTGCAAGATATCTAGATACTTCATAACATACTCTTCTATTATGTTCCTCTCTGTTTTTTTCCCATTTTTCATCAATTTCTCTACCGTACCAATCTGGTAAATCATATGAATCATCGTCAACTTTCTGTATATATGATATTAAATTATCATCATATATATATCCTTTGCATATTTTTTCAAATATCATTAAAATTTTATCTTCATTGTTTAAATAACTACTTTCAGACAATTCATCAACCAAATGGCTAAGTTTGATAGGTATTTTCCATTCAGACTTATCATACGTTATATCTGCATTTGAATTGACTTCGTTTTCTTGTTCATCTTTTGGATTTAATACAATTATATGTTTTCTACGAAAAAATAAACTAACTAATTCATTTAATTTGTTAAGTTTTTCTACATTTATACTCATACTAATTTTTTCCTCCCATTTTTAATAATTATATTCTATATATTATAAATTAAATTATCCTCCATAATAAGAATATTCATTTTCTTCTGGATTAAAAATAAAAACTTTTTTATCGATTTTTTCTCTTTCAATTTCCTTTAATTCTTTATCAATACTATCAAGTAGATAAGTCTTATTATTAAAATTAAAAATCAAACATCTTTCATATCTTCTTTCAGGAGCACCTATATCTTCTTTCCATAGCTTTTCTATTTCAAATCCTTCCTGCTCAATTATTGATCTCATATATTCAAAAAATCCTTGTGAATCAATATTATATCTTTTCAATATCTCTATAACACTATTAAAATACCTAATAGTGTCTTTTCCTTTCAATCTTTTTTTTACTTCTTCAACTTCAGTTAATTCACTTAATTTATCTTTATTAAATTTATCAAGAACTTTTTGAAACCTTCCATGCTTATCTCTTAAAATTTTTATTCCCTTAATTGTTAATCCTAATTTTAATCTTGTAAGATCCTTTAAATTGTTGAAGTCATCTAAATCTAAAATAACACTATACTCATTACCTGTTAATCCAACAACATAGTGTAAATTATCTGTATCTCCAACCATAAATGCTTCAACATTATCATCTTTTCCACGTAATTCATTTATTGCTCTAGCATAAAATCTGGCAAATTCATAACATATTCTTCTATTATGTTTTTTTCTATTCTCTTTCCATGTATCATCAATTATTCTTCCATACCAATCAACAGCGATGTATTTTATATTATTTATGTCTGTTGTATCTTTTTTAAAAAAGTATAGTACATTTGCATCATATATATAATTTAGACATATATAGCTATAAATTTTTAAAATTTTTTCTTCGAAACTTAACGTATTTTCTTTTGATAGTACCTTTACTAAATCTTGTATCTGTTCTTCTAATTCCCATTTTACTTGATCATATTCAATCCAATCTTCTTTCAAGTCTCTGTTAGGTTCTAAAATTATTTTATAATCTCCATCTAATGATTGATTTAATTCATTATAAAATTGTATTATATATTTATCATCCATTTTAAATTCCTCCATGAATAATATTTTTTCATAAAATATTATTATTTATTTCTCTTTTTAAATAAATCGTCTGAACTATATAAATCGTATTTAATAATTATATTATCATCATTTGCTTTTATTTTACCTCTATTTAATAAATCATAAAATGTATTTGGCGAAGTTAACTTCTTATAGACATTTTCTAAGCTTTCTTTTTTTACTCCTACCTTTTCTAAAATTTTATAAGCATCCAGTTTGTTAATTTTGAAAAAAATAGTTTCATCCTCTAAATATTTCCTTATTTTTAAGTTCTCATCATAATTGGCATTTTTGTCTTTTAATAATTTTAACATCGATTCATTCATAACATCAATAACTTTAAATTCATCCACTACACAATTTCTCCCTTTCATATAAAATTTTTCTTATATTTCTTTATAAAAAGCACAACAACTATTATGTAAAACATTTATTAATATTTTACAGTATATCATAAAATGTCACAATTGACAATATTGTTTAAATTACTGTATAATAAAAACATACATCAGACGATTATACTAAATATTATTTTAGTGAAAGGAAAGTGTAAAAATGAAAAATGAATTAATTCTAATTTTAGATTTTGGTGGTCAATACAATCAACTAATAGCAAGACGTGTAAGAGAATGTAATGTATACTCAGAAGTTGTACCATTTGACATATCAATTGACAAAATAAAAGAAAAAAATCCTAAAGGAATAATATTTACAGGAGGACCAGCAAGTGTATATGGAGAAGATTCTCCAAAATGTGATTCTGAAATATTTAATTTAGGTATACCTGTATTAGGTATTTGTTATGGAATGCAATTAATGACACATACTCTAAATGGAAAAGTCGCAAAAGCTGACAAAAGAGAATATGGAACAATAGATGTTAGTATTGATAATACATCTTTATTATTTAAAAACTTTAACCCAAATAACGTATTTTTAATGAGCCATACAGATTATGTTGAAGTTTTACCAGATGGATTTAAAAATATAGGTTCTACCCCATCTTGCCCAAATGCTGCTATTGAAAATGTAGAAAGAAATTTATATGGTATACAATTTCATCCAGAAGTTAATAATTCTGTTAATGGAACTCAAGTTATCAAAAACTTCTTATATGAAATTTGTAAATGTACTGGCGACTGGCAAATTTCATCATTTGTAGATGAAAGTATTAAAAATTTAAAAGAAAAAATTGGAGATAAAAAAGCTCTTTGTGCTTTATCTGGTGGTGTTGATTCATCAGTTGCAGCAGTTTTATTAAATAAAGCTATTGGAAAGAATTTAACTTGTATCTTTGTTGACCATGGATTACTTCGTAAAAATGAGGGAGATGAAGTTGAGAATATTTTTAGAAATCAATTTGATATTAATCTAATTAGAGTTAATGCTAAAGATAGATTTTTAAATAAACTTGCAGGCGTTACTGATCCTGAAAAGAAGAGAAAAATAATTGGTGAAGAATTTATAAGAGTTTTTGAAGAAGAAGCTAAAAAAATTGGTACTGTAGATTTTCTAGTTCAAGGAACTATTTATCCTGATGTAATAGAAAGTGGTTTAGGTAAAAGCTCTGTTATTAAAAGCCATCATAATGTTGGAGGGTTACCTGACTACGTTGATTTTAAAGAAATTGTAGAACCTTTAAGAGATTTATTTAAAGATGAAGTTAGAAAAACAGGTTTAGAATTAGGTATTCCAGAAAATTTAGTATTTAGACAACCTTTCCCTGGACCAGGTTTGGCAATTAGAATCATTGGTGATATTACAGATGATAAACTAAATATTTTAAAAGAAGCGGATAGTATTTTTAGAGAAGAAATAGCAAATGCAGGATTGCATAAAAATATAAATCAATATTTTGCTGTTTTAACTACTTTAAGATCTGTAGGTGTTATGGGTGATGAAAGAACTTATGATTATACTGTAGCTCTTCGTGCTGTTGAAACTACTGATTTTATGACAGGCGTTTGGAGTAAAATTCCTTATGAGGTTTTAGAAAAGGTTTCTAGTCGTATTGTAAATGAAGTTTCTCATGTAAATAGGGTTGTTTATGATATTACTTCTAAACCTCCTGCAACTATTGAATGGGAATAAAATATTTTTAGACGTGTGAAATTCACACGTCTATTTTTACGGAATAGATGGATGCATCATTTTTACTTGTTTTAATTCTTCTTCTATTATTTTCTGTTTTGTTACTTCTTTTTCTGGTTTTACGAAAAATATTTTCGCAGAGATGCTTGGATTTTGATTTTCCTCTAACTCATATTCTCCTGGAAGTTCTAAATCTTCACATACACTAGAAAATGTATTGAATTTGTCTTTCCTATTTTCATTATGTTCAATTAATTGAATATGAATTCTTCCAGAATTTGAAATAATTCCGGATATTAAATCCCTTGTTAAATATCCTTCTATGTTACCATTGTCGATTATGACATAACCAGTACTATAATATTTAATCCAGTCATCTTCTTTTTTATTAGAATCATCCATCCTTTCTATCCGCAATTCAATTTTGTAATATAATTTCTTCATGTTTAAACCTCACTTTTCTTTATTTGAAAAAAAGTCAATAGTTACAAAATCTTATAATCATATATTAACATAATTTTTAATTTTTTTCAATTACTATTAATCTATTTTTTATCAAAAATAGTTTTAAACACTCCTTGATCTATCAAACTCGCAAAAATATTTTTAAAAATAATCAAAATAATAGGACCTATTAATAAACCAATAACTCCAATAACTTTAAAACCTGTATACATAGCAATTAGAGTAAAAATTGGATGAACACCTATATTTTTACTAACTAATTTAGGTTCTAAAATTTGTCTTACTATAGACATAATAATAAGTAACACAATAATTGCGATTCCTAGAGAAATATCACCATTTAAAGCTGAAATAATTGCCCAAGGTATCATTACACTACCTGAACCTAATATTGGAAGAGCATCGACAAAACCAATAAACAAAGCCATCAATAATGGATAACTAATATTAAAATTCATAAATTCTAAAATATATAAACCGATTAAGGAAATAATAAATGAAACTAATACTAAACTTGCCTCTGCTTTTAAATATCCTCCTAATGTTTTTATTAAATCTCTCATATGACTGCCTATTTTCTTTACCCACACCTTAGGTACATGATGTTCTATTTGGTCTATTATATATATTTTATCTACACATATAAAATATAAAGCAACTACAGTTATACCAATACAAATAGCCATTGATGGTAAACTTGTGACGATATCTATTAAGCCTGTTAATAAATTTCTAACCCAGTTAGATATAGCTTCTAACACATCTCCTGTTGAATTTTGTATAACTCCTAATAGTTCATCTGATAAATGGATTTTATCAAAATTCATTGAACTAATAAAATTTTGAAACTGAATATAAATTTTATCAAAATAATCATTTAAGCTTTGTAATAAACTTGAAGATTCTGAAAATAATGTAATTATTATCCATGCTAAACTACCTATTAGTACAATAGAAGCAATTACAAATATTATAATTGAACTTGTTCTTCTTGTTAATTTTGTTTTTTTCATTATGAATTTTATTGCTGGTTCAATTATTAATGATATTATAAATGCTATTAAAAATGGCATGTAAAAAATTGATAGTTTTAGTGCTACATATAACCCTAGCAATAATAATACAACATATAAGATATTTTTTAATACTCTTGTCCAATATGGCATATCTATTATCATGAATCTTGTCCTCCTGTTTTTATTATATGTATAAATTATTTTATTTATTAATTATTTTATACTTTTATTTATTAGGTAAAACTATAAATTTTAGATTATCTAGATATATTAATTATCCGAAAAGTAGTCACTTTTCGGATAATTAATTAAATGTTTATTCTGCATTTTTTGTGTTATTTGTATCACAAATATTTTGTATTGTGTTACATACATTTTGTTTTCCTATTTCATCACAATTTTGAGCTAAATCTCCTAATGTTAATATCCCTATAACATGATTATTTTCATCACATATAGGTAATCTTCTTATTTGATTTTTTGACATTTTCATTTCAGCATTACTTATTTCTTCATTTTCTGTACAAGTACATACATTACAAGTCATAACGTCACTCACAGGTGTAGTCTTATTATCTTTATCACATGCAACACATCTTAATAAAATATCTCTGTCTGTTACTATACCACAAATTTTGTTATTATCATCACATACAGGAACACATCCTATATGATTTGTACTCATCAAATTTGCAACCTCTGATATTTTTGTATTTGCATTTACACAACACACATCATTACACATACAATCTTTAATTTTCATTAAAATTACCACCTTTCAAAAAAATCTCAATATTATTTTTTACAAAATAAAAAAATATATTAGATAAAAAATTACCATTTTGTGGACGCATCCCAAAATGGTAATTTTGTCATACTGAATAACTAAATACTTTAAATTAACAATTATTGATAATTTTTCCAAATTTTTATTATTATTTTTGCATTTTAAAAAATTAAAGTTGGTTTTAAAATCATAATTTTACTAAATACAAATTTTATCAAATATTTTAAAAATTTTCATAAATATCTTGGGTTCCCATAATCATCTGGTTATTGAAATAGGAACCTCTTGGCATAATTGGTGGTCTTCCCTGACCTGGTCCAGGTCCTCCTGGAAATGGTGGTCTTGGTGGTCTTGGCGGTTGATGTGGAAAATTAGGTCTATTAGGTCGATTTCGTAGCAACTGCCTTATTATTAAAATTTTTATTAAATCTCTTAATGTATTATTTCTAATTCTCCTATCTTCCCTATTTTCCTTATCTTTTCTATGTTCTTCTTTTATTGTAATATTTTTATCCTTAGTATTTGATATATTTCTATTTTTTATACTTTGTGTACTATTTGATTGTACTTCGCTGTTATTATTTCTAACTTCATTATTTATTGTTATATTTAAATCTATTTCATTATCACTTTCTACTGCAAAATATATTTCGTCAGTCATATTTTCGATTAATTCTCTTGTTATTGGGCTTGAATTATTATCACAACTTTTACATACCATTGGATATATTATCTTATATATTTCTGGATAATATTGTTCGAGTTCTTCTGAAGAATTATTTTGTGCTGAATACATATAGTCATTTTCTCTTGAATTTGTATTATACATATTGTTATTCGGATATCCAAGTATGCTTCTTATGTAATCATCATATGTTTCGTTATACATAAACTAACCTCCTTAATATTTTATATATATTATGAGTATTAGTTTTATTTTGTGTTATAATTTGACATTTGATTATAAGTCATTAACTAATTTTTTGAATTTGTTACCTCTGTCAGCAAAATTTTTAAACATATCAAAACTAGCACTTGCAGGTGAGAATAAAACAATTTGACCTGGCTTGGCTATTTTTTTAGCTAATACTACTGTTTGTTCTAAACTATCACATACATATATATCTAAATCCTTATGTTCATCTTCTAATTCTTGTTTTACAGCATCAAAAATTTTATCTGAAGTTTGACCTAATAGTATTAATCCTTTTACTTTATCTACTATTGGTTTTGCTATTGGTGTATAATCTAGATTTTTGTCATATCCTCCAGCTATTAATATTATTTCTTCATCAAAAGAATTTAATCCAGCAATAGTCCTTGTTGGAGATGAACTAACAGAGTCATTATACCATTTCACCCTATCAATCTCTCTTATCAGTTCTAGTCTATGTTCAACCGGTTTAAACTCTTTTACTGCTTCTACTGCTATATCTAAATCTACTAATGTTCTTGTTGTAGCTATTGCAGTTGCTATATTTTCATAATTATGTGTTCCTCTTAATATTACATCTTTCGTGTTTAATATATGCTTCCTTACTTTATCTTCACATTCTTTTATAATTCCTTCATCTACAATAAATCCATTATCTAATTTCTCTTTACTACTGAAGAATATAACTTTTGAATTAGCTTCTTTAGCACAATTTCTTGTAATTTCATTATCATAGTTCAAAACAACTATTTCATCCTCATTTTGATATTTAAATATATTCTTTTTAGCTTCTATATATTCGTTATAATCTTTATGTATATTTAAATGATTTGGAGTTATATTAGTAATAACAGAAATATTTGGACTTATTTCCATTCCCATCAACTGAAAACTGCTCAATTCTAGTACAATAATATCATCTGGTTTCATTTCACTTAATCTTGTAAATAATGGTGTTCCAATATTTCCTCCTAAATATGTATTATACCCTGCTTTTTGCAAAATAGCATTTATCAAACTAGTTGTTGTTGTTTTTCCATCACTACCAGTTACTCCAATTACTTTACAAGGTGCCATTTGCATCAGCATTTCAATTTCTGTAGTAACTATTGCTCCTTTATTTGCCTCTTCTTGTAATTCAACTCTTGTAGGTAAACAACTAGGAGAACGGAAAATCACATTAAAACCTTTTAAATTTTCAAGACAATTTTCTCCTAAATGAAATGTAAAATTATATAAAGTTATTTTATCCATTATTTCTTTTGAAATATCATCTATATTTCTTTCATCAAATACTGTAACATTAGCCTTTTTTTTGTAAAGATAATCTAATAATGGAATATTACTTACACCTAATCCTATTATTGCAACTTTTCTGAATTTTATGTATTCATTAAATTCTTCTAACTTTTCATTTATAAATTCCATAATATATGCTTACCTCCATTAAATTGTATGTTGTTTTTTTGTAATATGTTCTCGAATAAATTATTGAATTTTTCCTTTTAAGCAAATATATTATATATCAAAAATATTAAAAATACAAATTTAATTTGTATTTAATTACTTATAATATACATTTTTAGTATAATGGCACTATTTTTTGAAAAAATACTCATTCAATTTGTATAAAATATTATATTTTGGTTAAAAATATAATTAGAATTTGAATGGAGGTGCTTCATATGGCAAAGAAAAACAAAGAAAAGAAAAATAATAACAAAAATGAACAAAAACAAAATAATAACAATCAAAACTCAAATAATGAATAGCAGGGGGACGTTCCTTTGATCCCTAATTTTCGGGATAATGGGGACGGACCTTTGGAAATTTATCATTTTGGGAACGCATCCAAAAAGGGAATTTATTTAAAATATTTCTCATTAATTAAACAAAAGTATTATATATAAATTTTAATAATTACTCGGCTAACATTACAAAACAAATAAATTCTAAAATTATCAAGCAGGCACCTCTCAAAGCGAGTTTGAGATTCTCCTACTTGATAATTAAAGAATTTATAATGTTCTTTCATTCGCATTCGTAATTAAGAAAATTTATATATAATACTTTGTTTTTAATAGTAAAAGTATATATAATTAAATTTTCCTTTTTGGACTTGTCCCTAAAATGGTAAAATTCCAAAGGTCCGTCCCCATTATCCCGAAAATTAGGGATTAAAGGAACGTCCCCTATTTAAAAATTTTTTTCTTTTATTATATAAATAGGTCTTCTTTTTACTTCTAAATAAGTTTTAGCTAAATATTGTCCTATTATTCCAATAGAAAATAGCTGTATTCCAGATACCATAAAAATTATACATACAAGTGAAGGCCAACCACTTGTTGGATCTCCTAATACTAATGTTCTTATTACTATTACAATTATCATTAAAAATGATATTAAGCAAAATATCAGACCTATTGCTGAAGCTATAACTAGTGGAACTGTTGAAAATGCTGTTATTCCTTCTATTGCATATTTAAATAATTTCCAAAAAGACCACTTTGTTTCTCCAGCTACTCTTTCTATATTTTCATATTCTATCCATTTTGTGTTAAATCCAACAAAACTAAATAGTCCTTTTGAATATCTATTATATTCTTTCATTGAGATGATTGCATCTTTCATTTGTTTTGTCATTAATCTATAGTCTCTTGCACCGTCTACCATCTCAACTTTTGACATTTTATTTATTAATTTATAAAAAATTCTTGCAAAAAAGCTTCTAATAGGTGGTTCTCCCTTTCTCGTTACTCTTCTTGTTCCTACACAGTCATATCCTTCATTTTTTATTGTATCATACATTTGCCTAAGTAATGATGGTGGGTCTTGCAAGTCTGCATCCATAAGTGTTACATAGTCTCCAGTTGCAGCTTCTAATCCTGCATACATTGCTGATTCTTTTCCAAAATTTTTTGAAAATGATATATATTTTACTTTATCATCTTTACTGCTTAACTTTTTCATTATTTCTAATGTTTTATCTGATGAACCATCATTTACAAATATGTATTCAAAATCTACGTCTTGAAAATCTTGTTTTTTTACTTTTTCTATTTCTTCATAAAATAATGGTAATGCTTGTTCTTCGTTATAACATGATACTATTATTGATATTTTTTCCATTTTTATTTCATCCCTTTCAACAATCCTTGTTGTATACTAAGCTTTTTTCTCCAATATTATTATTCCATATCCAATGTTTTTATATTTAGTTTCAGATTTTTCCATACTAACAACATTATAACTATCTTTATTATTAAAATCATTATTATAAAAACTATAGTCTGGAGTATCAATTATAACTAATCTTCCTTCTAAATTATTTTCTATTTCTTCTACTGAATATGCTACTTCCATTTGTGGAGCATATGCTTTATAGGCTTCTTCTATAGACCAATTATATAAATTTACAAAATATTGTTTATAATCTTGTGTCTGTACAGCAACTACTCCACCTTGTCCTATTTCTTTATATATTATTATATCACCTGATTGCAAGTTTTCTTTTAAATATTCAATCTGTTCACCATTTGACTCATCATAATTTTCTTGGCAAACTTTAACATTATTAACAATTGCCATTATTGCTATTACAACACATATTCCTATTGTGATATATTTGTTTTTTTCTTTTGCCATAAAAAATGATAAAAAGAAAATTAATAATCCTGTTATTGTAAATAAATATCTTGCATACAGTATTGGTGATATTAATGATATTAAAAACATCACAATTACTATTGCTATATATACTAATATTGGTATTATTCCTGGCTTAATATCTTCTTTGTTTTTTATGCTTTTATATATTAAAAATCCTATATACACATATAGTAAAATAGCTACTACTAATGCAAATGTTGAATTTAGATTTCCCATATATTGAAAATTTAATACATCTATAAATATTTGAGGTATCTCTAAAGTAATCCAAAATCCACTACCTACCCTTAAAAATTGCTTTACAAAACATATAAACCATGGTAAATATAGTAGAACTTGTACAATTTCTACAGCTATAAATTGTTTTATTAGTTTTTTATCAAATTCTTTTCTTTTTCTAATTACATATATAATTAAACCTAAATTTAGTATACCAGCACATGCTAAAGCATAATAATGCATGTAACAACTAATTATACTAAATACTCCAAATAGAACTATATTTTTTAAATTTTTCTGCTTTATAAATCTATACAGATATATTGCCATTAATGTTACAAAAACAATAGTCCATGAATACATTCTTATTTCTAAAGCATAATTTAATATCACTGGTAAGAAAAAACTAAAGAATGTAAATAATAAACCGGTTTTTTTACCAAAATCTTTTCTTATATGTGTTAGTCCTAATATTCCTAAAACTACTATTCCTAAAGCTGAAAAAATTCTATACACTAATATATTTTGTCCAAATATTAAAGAAATTACCTTTAACATCCAATAATACAAAATTGGATGTACATCATAAGAACCTATTTTCCAAATATCTGCAAATGAATGTGTTACAATCCCTACACTATATGATTCGTCAAACCATATATTTGTGTGAAATGCTGGAATAAAGATAAATATTGTTCCTAATAGTATTAATAAAATATGCCATTTATTTTGCTTTATATATTCTTTCATAACAACTCCTCTCAATCTATGCCAAAGTTGCCAAAGGGGACGGGCTATTTTGGCACACTTTTATTAAGCTTTTATGTATTTTTTATTTATTACATATAATCGTGCCAAATTAGCCCGTCCCCTTTGGCAACTTTGGCACACTACTAAATATTATATTTTTTTCTCTCTTGATATGTGGTATGTAATAATTTATGTGCTAGGTGTCCACCTAGTTCTCCTAAATATTCTTTATAAATTGTTTGTAATGCTGGATTTTCATGTGATTTTCTAATCACACTTTTTTCATCTATAGTATACAAAGCATCTGCTCTTAATTTTCTGACATCTACTTCTGCACGTATTTTAGAACTTTTTATAGGTTGACCTCCACCCATTATACATCCTCCTGGGCAAGCCATTATTTCTACAAATTGATAGTCTGCTTTACCTTCTTTGATTTCATCTAATATTTTTCTCGCATTTGCTAATCCACTTGCAGCAACTACATTTAGGTCTTTTCCAGCAATATTTACTGTTGCTCTTTTTATTCCTTCACCACCACGTACTTGCTCGAAATTTATTTTTTCTAAGTCTTTTCCTGATAATATATCTTGGGCAGTTCTTAATGCTGCTTCCATTACTCCTCCTGTTGTTCCAAATATTGCTCCAGCTCCTGTTGCTTCCCCCATTGGGTCATCAAATTGACTATCTTCTAGTTTTTCAAATTCTATATTTGCTTGTTTTATCATTCTTGCAAGCTCTCGTGTAGTTATTACATTGTCAACATCACGAAGTCCGTCATTTTCCATTTCTGGTCGTTTGCTTTCAAACTTTTTAGCTATACATGGCATTACTGATACCATATAAATTTTTTTAGGATCGATTCCCTGTTTTTTAGCAAAATATGTTTTACATATTGCACCAAACATTTGATGTGGTGATTTACATGATGATAAATGTGGTAACAATTCTGGGTAATTCATTTCTATAAATTTCACCCAACCAGGACTACATGAAGTAATCATTGGTAAATTATCATTATTTTTAAATCTTTCTACAAATTCAGTGGCTTCTTCCATAATTGTAAAATCTGCACCAGTATTTGTATCAAATGCTTTATCAAAACCTAATCTTTTTAATGCTGTTATCATTTTTCCTTTTACATTTGTCCCTATTGGCATTCCAAATTCTTCTCCAAGTGCTACTCTAACTGCAGGTGCTGTTTGAACTATTACATATGTGTCTGGGTCTTTTAGTTTTACCCAAACATCATTTATTGTTTCTTTTTCATGTAAAGCTCCTGTTGGACATGCTTCTATACATTGACCACAAAAAGTACAATTTACATCATTTAAGCTATGATCTCCTACTGTAGATATACAAGACTCAAATCCACGATTAATGCAATCAATTGCACCTATTTTTTGTACATTTTTACATGCTGCAACACATCTTCTACACAAAATACATTTATTAAAATCCCTTACTATTGATGGTGATAAGTCATCTACCTTATGTTTAGTCATTTCACCTGGAAATTCAACATTTAAAACATTAAATTTAGTAGCAAGTGCTTGTAACTCACAATTTCCTGAACGTGTACAAGTTAAGCAATCTTTCGCATGGTTAGAAATAATTAGGTCTAGTATTACATGTCTTGCTTCTAAAACATTTGGTGTATGTGTATTTACTACCATTCCTTCTTCAACAGTCTGGATACAAGAAGTTGCGAATCCACGTCTTCCCTCAACTTCGACTATACACATTCTGCAATCTCCAACCTCATTTATCTCTTTCAAAAAACATAGTGTTGGAATATCAATTCCAGCTTGTTTAGCTGCCTCAAGAATTGTAGTTCCTTTTTCTACTGTAATTTTTTGATTATCAATTGTTAAATTTACTAATTCCTTCTCCATATACATCTCTCTTTCTTTATGGTAATTTTTAGTTTCCTATCGCGTGAAATGGACAACTTGTCAAACAAGTACCACATTTTATACATTTTTCTTGATCTATAACTCTTGTTCCTCTACCTTCTCCACTTATTGCATTAACTGGACAATGTTTTTGACACAAACCGCATCCTTTACATTTTTCTGGATCTATTGTTATTTTTGCCATTGCTTTACATTCTAAAGATCTACATTCTTTTGCAATAGCATGTTGTCTAAATTCATCTCTAAAATATTTTAATGTGCTTATTACTGGATTTGGTGCACTTTGCCCTAAACCACATATACTTGCTTTTTGAATATTTACTGCTAATTTTTCTAGTTTATATATGTCTAGCTCTTCGCCCTCTCCATTACATAGTTTTTCTAATATTTCTAACATTCTTTTTGTTCCAATTCTACAAGGAGTACATTTACCACAACTTTCACTTACTGTAAATTGAAGATAAAATTTTGCAAGTGATACCATACATTTTGTATCATCCATTACTATCAATCCACCAGAGCCCATCATAGAACCTATTGTTTTTAAAGACTCATAATCAATTGGTGTATCTAAATGTTCTTTTGGAATACATCCTCCTGATGGTCCTCCTGTTTGTGCAGCTTTGAATTCTCTGCCATTTGGTATTCCTCCACCTATGTCATAAACAATTTCTCTCAATGTTGTTCCCATTGGCACTTCTACTAATCCTATATTATTTACATTTCCTCCTAATGCAAATACTTTAGTTCCTTTTGAATTTTCTGTACCTATTGATGAATACCAATCTGCTCCTTTTAATATAATCTGTGCAATATTTGCATATGTTTCAACATTATTGATTAATGTAGGTTTTCCCCATAATCCTGATTGTGCTGGATATGGTGGTTTTACTCTTGGTTGACCTCTTTTCCCTTCTATTGACTCTAAAAGTGCTGTTTCTTCTCCACATACAAATGCTCCAGCACCTAATCTAATTTCTATATCAAAACTAAAATCTGTACCAAATATATTTTTTCCTAATATTCCATAATCTTCAGCTTGTTTAATTGCTATTTTTAACCTTTGTACTGCAATTGGATATTCTGCTCTTACATATATAAATCCCTTATTTGCTCCTATACTATATCCTGCAATTGCCATAGCTTCTAAAACACTATGAGGATCACCTTCTAATATACTTCTGTCCATAAAAGCTCCTGGATCACCTTCATCTGCATTACAAACTACATATTTTTGATTTCCTTCAGATTGTTTTGTTAATTCCCATTTCTTTCCTGTTGGGAAACCTGCTCCACCACGTCCACGAAGTCCAGATTTTTTAACTATATCTATGACTTCTTCTGGTGACATTTCTTTTAGTACTCTTTCTAAAGCTCTATACCCATCAAACGCAATATATTCATCAATATCTTCTGGATTTATAACACCACAATTTTTTAATGCTATTCTCATCTGTTTTTTATAAAAAGACAATTCATCTAAACTTTTAACTTTACTTCCATCAATATCTTTAGCTAATAATCTTTCTACAATTTTCCCTTCTACAATATGTGATTGAATAATTTCTTCACAGTCGTCTGGTGTACAATTTGCATAAAAAGTATCTTCTGGCCTAATTATTACAATAGGGCCTTTTGCACATAACCCAAAACAACCTGTTTTAATTACTCTTACATTTTGTATATTCTTTTCTTTAATTATCTTTTTGAAATTTTCTAATATTTGTGGTGATTTTGAAGAAGTACATCCAGTTCCATGACATACTAAAATATGTTTTTCTCTTGTGTCAGCTTTAGTATTTACTCTTAATTCTAGTTCTTTTCTTTTTTCTTCTCTTATTCTATGAAGTTCTTGCAAAGTTTTCAATTTTTTACCTCCTCTTAGCATGTTTGGTTCGAATATCCATAATTTTATTTGAATTTTTTATCTATAATTAGCTTTTCTCTTTCATTAACTCATCTATTACTTGATCTAACTTTTGAACAGTCGCTTTTCCATAAACCTCTCCATTAATGGTAAAAACTGGTGCTAGGCCACAAGCCCCTACACATCTTGTTTCCTCTATTGAAAATAGTCCATCTTTTGTCGTTTCTCCTGGTTTTATTCCTAATTTTTCTTGTAATCTATCCATTATTTTTTGAGAACCTTTTACAAAACATGCAGTTCCTAAGCAAACTGATACATTATATTTTCCTTTTGGCTTTAATGAAAATCTTGAATAAAAAGTTACTACCCCATATATCTCTGCCATAGGTATATTTAAATATTCAGACAATTGTTCTTGAACATCCATCGGAACATATCCATAATGTTCTTGTATTTCATTCAACATTTGAATCAAATTATCTTTTTCAGGCAAATATGTATTAAATAAATCTTCTACAAATTTATCCTTTTTACAATTTTCACAATTACATTTATTCGTATCAAAATTCTGTTCCATCATATCTTCATTCCTTTCTCAAAACCGGAAACATAATTAATAATTATAGTTGATTATAATTACTTTTAATATTATTTATATTATTAATTATTAAATAGACTTTTCCTTATATTAATATATTATAATGATATTCTGATTATATCAAATCATAATTTTTTATACAACCGTTTTCATAGAAATTTGTAGAAAATTAGAGGGACGTTCCTTCAATCCCCAAAATTAGGGACATAAGTGACGGACCTCCCAAACT
>CAMMNR010000010.1 GCA_946498265.1 uncultured Clostridium sp.
TTTTATTTATTTTTTTTATTTATTTTTTTTATTTATTTTTTTTATTTATTTTTTTTATTTATTTTTTTATATTTATTTGTTTTTTATCTTATTTTTTCTAATTTATTCTAATTAATTCTATTGTATTCTATTTTTATCTAATTTTTTTAAATTTTAAAATAATTTATTACAAATTATATATTTAAAAGTTCACTTTTTCTTTACTTTTCTATTTTTTTCGAATTTATTCTAATTTATTCTAATTTTTTTGATTTAATCTTTTTAAATATTTTTTTGTTTCCTGATAACCTAATTCATATAATTCATCAATTTTACTCATTTCTAATAACCCTATTTTTCCACTTTTAATTATAATATTATAATCTGAACCATTTAACTCATAATTTGAAAGTTCTCTACATAACAAATTTATTGATCTACTTGCCACTTCAATTATATTTTTATTACAACATTCGTCTTTTTCGCTTTCAAAAGTCACATTTATAACTTTATCCGCTCCTAACATTTTTAATTCTTTCCATGGTATATTTTCTCTTATTCCACCATCTATTAATTGTGTGTTTTTATATTTAAATGGTGAAAAAACTACAGGATAACTACAACTTGCTCTCACTGCTCTACCTACTTCTATATTATTTATAAAAATTATATTATCTGAAAATTCTTTTCTAAGTTCACATGAAGTAAAACATTTTAATTCTCCATTACACATATCAACAGTGGGAATAACTAATGGTATTTTAATGTCTGAAATATTATATATTCCTTTTTTGCTACATTGCTTTTTTATTAACTTTTCTATCTGACTTCCATTATTTAATCCGTCTATAATTATTTTCCTTGTGAATATTAAACCTATTATCAATTTTATTATATTTATAAAATCTACATATTTTATTTTTTTACAATATTTTTTAAATATTGCATAAATTTCATCTGGTGTAAATCCACATGCATATAAAGAAGCAACTATACTTCCTGATGATGTTCCTCCTATATAGTCTATTTTTATATTTTCTTCTTCCAATGCTTTCAATGCTCCTATATGTGCAGCACCTTTTACTCCTCCTCCTGCTAAGCACAAACCTAAACTCATAATGATCACCTAATACACTTTATGCATCAAATATTATCTATGTTACAGAAAAAGAAAATAGGAGTCATATTTAACTCCTACTTTTTTGATATAGCTTACTTAGGTGCTTTTGTTTTAGTAATAACCATTTGTATTTTTATTCCCAGTCATTCTTTATTTCCCAATCTGGATGATCTTGTTTTACATCATCGCTCTTTAAGTATGCTATATATCTTTGTATTTTTAATATATCTGTTGTATCTACTGTTCCATCTGCATCTATGTCTCCTAGTACATATACTGCTTCTTCTAATTTCCAGTCTTGGTGTTTTGTTCCTGTTAAATCACTAGCATCTGCTGCTTTATATCTTAATATCATTAATAAGTCTGTTGAATCTACTTTTCCATCTTGACTTACATCCCCTAACATTAAGTTTTCTCCTAAATCTTCTGTTTCTACCACTGTTAGGTTATTTGATACTAATTTTCCATTTTCTGTTATTACTGTTATTATTGTTGTTCCTGGGGCTTTTATTGTTACTTTTCCGTTCTCATCTACTGTTGCTACTTCTTCATTACTACTCTTATATGTTAGCTTTGTACTTGTATTGCTATTACTTGGTACTAATTCTGGTTTTAATTGTATCTCTGTTGTTCTATCTATTGCTACTGTAGGATTTGTTATATTTACTTTTATTTCTTCTGGTTCTATTACTGTCTCATTTTCGTCTGTTACTGTTACTTGACATTTTGCTATTGTTCCATCTTTTGCTTTTGCTGTTATTTCTGCTGTTCCTACTTTTATTGCTGTTACTTTTCCTGTTTCATCTACTTTTGCTATTTTTTCGTCACTACTTGACCATGTTACTTCTAGTTCTGTTGGCTCTACTGTAGCACTTAATTGTTCTTCTTTTGTTCCTCCTAAGTCTAATGTTATATTTTCTTTATTTAATGTTACTTTTGTTTCTCCGTTTGTTGTGTCTTTTACTGTTACTTTACATTCTGCTGTTGCTCCATCTTCTGCTTTTGCTGTTATTATTGTTTCTCCTATTGCTATTGCTGTTATTTTTCCATTTTCGTCTATTGTCGCTACTTTTTCATCTGATGTACTCCATGTTATTTTTCTTTCTGCTGGCTCTACCGTTGCTGTTATTGTTTCTTCTTTTGTTCCATTTAAATCTAATGTTATTTCTGTTTTATCTAATTTTATTATTGTTAAATCATCATTTGCTGTTATTGTATTTCCTGTTATTTGTCCTGCTTGTTTTATTTCTGTTTTGTTTCCTACTTCATCATATACTGTTTTTGTTCCATCAAATGCATTTTCTGCTTCTATTGTTAATGTTCCTCTATCTTCTTGTTCTATTATATAGCTATATACTAATTCTTGCTCTCCTATTGTTTTTATTTTTGGATTTTTTATTTCTCCATCTCCAAATTTTATATTTAATACTGGTACTGTTTCTTCTATTAGTCCTACTTTTCTATCATTTCCATATACTTTTTCTCCAAATGTTACTTTTATTTCTATTTCTTCCCCTATTTTATATGATTTTGCCTCTGATGTTACTTCTATTGTTGGTAGTTCTGGTCCTATTGTATCTGCTATTATTTCGTTTTCTCCATCTAATTTTTCTATTTTTGTTAATTCTGTTTTTGTATCTCCTATATTATATACTGTTCCTTTAAAGTTATCTCCTTCTGCTAGTCCTAATCTTCCATTATCTCCTTCTTCTATTATGTATGTATATGTTAATGTTTTTCCACTTGCTGATTCAAATGTTGCTTGTTTATTGATATCTTCTGCTTCTGGTACTTGTACAAGATTTGGATCATTAAAGTGTATTAGTAATACTGGTGCTGTTTCTGCATTTACTTTATTTTGTTCTGTTGTTCCATATATATTTTTATCAAATGTTACTGTGAATTTTACTTCTTGTCCTGCTCTATATGTTCCACTTATTGGAGATGTTATTTCTATTGATTGTACTTCTGCTGGTATTGGGTCTTCTACTTCTTCTGGTGGTACTGTTCCTGGATCATCTGGATCAGTTCCTGGATTATCTGGGTCTGTACCTGGATTGTCTGGATCAGTTCCTGGGTTATCTGGGTCTGTTCCTGGATTGTCTGGATCAGTTCCTGGATTATCTGGATCAGTTCCTGGATTATCTGGATCAGATGGATCTGTTTCCTTAAAATCATATTCTCCATTTTCTAAGTATTCTGCTAAAATATTATCAATTTCGCTATATTCTTCGTCATTTTCATCATATACTTGTTGGAATAATATATCATTAAGTTCTCTTAATTCTTCCTTACTTCCTGCAAAAGTTACATCATCACTTATACCAGCAATATATGATGCTATTCCTGCCCAAAATGAAAAATAACTGTCATATTCATTAGTTGGTACCTCTGGCATTAAATATTCTATATTTCCTTCTATCCAGGAATTACGGTGATTTTTCCATTTATACCAATCTGACTGTTCATAAACTTCATTTACTTTTTTTGCTAAATCATTTTTAGCTGCTGCTTTTGCTTCTTCTTCATCTCTAAAACTATTACTTGGTTCCTGGTGTAATCCATCATCTGGCCATGCTAAAATATAAATATATTCCCCACTCTCTAAAACTTCTCCATTATACTCTGTTTGTGCTTTTATTAAATATGTATGTATTCCCTGGCTTGGTTGTATCATATGATCTTTTTTAGTATAATCGACTTTTATATTATTAGTACTTGACAAATATTCTGGTCTATCTTCTTCATCCAACCCCGTACAAAGCATAAATAGTTTTTCTAATTCTGTAATATCCCCTTCTTCATCAGTCTTTTCTAAATAATCGTCTGGCTCTCGTATTGCTGTTGCCCACTCTGTAAATAACGAATTTTTGTATCCAAAACCTGTTTGCATCATAAGATATTGTAATTGCTCCATTTCTAAATCTGAAAAATCACCAGTATTATCTCCATTTTCATCTTCCTCAGCATTCTCTTCATTTTCAGTATCTGCCAGCATCTCACTTGTAGATGAACCAGATATTGCACTTTTAGCTAAACTAATACTTGATTTACCAGCTATAACTAGTCCAGCACCTGTTAATCCTAAAATTACTAGAATAACAGCTAATGAAATCAATAACATCATTCGTTTTTTTCTTTCTAATAAACTCATGACTTCCATCTCCTTTTTTACATAAATATACCTATAAATTTATTTTACCACATTTCTCTTGATTTGTAAATTCTCTCCCCCCTTATATTTACAACAAATTTTAGTCATAGTCCATCTATACTTAGGGAGATTATTATTTGACTTTTTGAAATAATTATATTAAATTTATATTACAAATTTTCAACATAATTTTTACACTAAAAAATAGTCAATTTTAAAGAAAGGACGTATTAAATACGTCCGTAATTTTAATGATTTAATATTCTAAATGACATTTTAAATCCATCATCTGTTAATTGCATTATTATAGTTTCTGATTTACTCCAATTTTCTTCACCGCTTGAATCATATATTATAACTCTTTGTATACTTACACCTGCTTCTTTTGAATATTCCATCAATTCAACTCCCATATATGTCGGGAAAGTAGATTTCATATATTCTTCAAATTCATCTACATTTTGGAAGTATTGATTTCTAAATGTTTCATCTAATACTTCATATGCTGATTTATAGTCTTTACTATTTAACATAGTAATCCATTTATCTATATTCATTGCCACTTTTTTCTCTTCTTTTGCATCTTGATATTTTTGTTTTGTTTCATCAGATTCTATTGTATAATTATCTAATTTTGCTGTAAATTGCATAATTGATGTTTCTTTGAATGTAAATGAATGTTCATATTGATCTTGACATACATATTCAGTTCCATCTGTAAGTGAATTTACACCATATTCTTTTGCTACATAATCTTCTATGTCTTCTCTGTTTTTATCTATGTAACTTTTAAATTCTTCTACACTTCCGAATCTTTTGTTTCTATATTCTTCATCTAACATTTCATATGCCTTTTCTGGATTATTTAGCATTAATGATTTATAATAAGAAAAATATTTTTGTGTTAATTCTCTATCTGTTATAGCATTATATGAAAAATTATTATTGTTATTTTTATCTATTGAAACTTCATTTATGTTTAACGGTATATCTTCTAATTTTTCATATTGATTATCTTCAATTGGTGTAATTGCAAATATTCCATTGTCTGCATTTTTATCTATATCTACAACAAAATATACTTCTTTTTCTGTTCCATCACTTATATTGGTTTCTATTCCATATACAGCGTATTGTTCTTTTTCATAATTTAATACTCTTAACATATCTAATGCTCTAAAATCTACTTTTTCATTATTTGGAACTTTTTCTAAAATATTATCAATCGTAATATCATTTGATTGTATATATTTTTTACTTAAAAAATTATATATTGCTTGTTTTTTCGATTGTTCATCAGTTATTCCATTGTTTTCTGCATAAAGTGTTGCTGCACTTCTCATATTACTACCTCTTATAGGAGTAGATGATATTTCATCTGTATTTATTGATACAGCACTTAAATACTTTTGAATAGCATCTTCTATAGAGAAGAAGGTAGAAGCACTGTCTATTTTTCGCTTTTCTTCTGAATCAATTGGAGGGGTTCCTACTTCTTCTTCATCTATAATTTCTCCTTCAGCTGGTATGTAACCATTATTATTTAGTAAATTAAACACAATTAATAATATAATAGTTATTACAATAACAATAATCGTTATTATGATTATCAGTTTTATCTTATTAATATTTATATTATTTATATTAAAACTTTTCATCACAAACTCCTAATTTTTTAGTCTTATTACAGTGTGTGTTTGATTTAACATATAGTTTTTAGCAACAGGTTCGCCACTATTTCCTCTCCAGTTACTAACATTACCACAGTCATATGTCCAAAGAGTACCATCTGTGTATTCCACTACAATGTCTGTATGTCCATTTTTTATTAGTATATCACCTGGTTGTACATTTGCTGCTAATCCTCCTGGCATACTAGATACTGGTATCATTTCAAATCCCAGAGAATCCCAATCAACAGATGTTAATGTTGAACTACTATGTTGCGCACCTTCAAATGTTTTTACTAGTGCATCATTATTAGTTGCAAGCCCATATTCATATAATACCCATGAAACATAATGGCTACAGTCCGTTACTGTGAAATTTTCTGATGGTGGAACCATTTTACCATATGCCATACTATATTCTGGATTCCTATCACATATTTTTTGCCATACTGCTTGTGCAACTTCCAAGAAATCTCCACTTATGATTCCTTTAAATGAATCTGGATCTAATATTTCTCCATCTGGTGTTTTATATTTCCCTGTATCAAATAGATTCCAGTTTAATTCTGCCTTTATTTGTGCCTTTTTTTGCAATTCTGATGATGGTTCTGTATCTGATACATAAAATGGTCTTACTGTATGATTTGCTATATAGAATGAATTTCTGAAATCTTCTTTATTACCATCACTCAAATAGTACATATTATATGCTGATACAAAACTAGCTGCATCTTCATCAGACCATCCATATTCATATGCAATTGCTGTTAATGCATTAATTTGATTTTCTTCTAATTCTAATCCATTATTTTGCAAGCTCTCTGTTACTTTATCTTTCCATTTTTGGATTTCCATCCTCATTACTTCATCAACAGTTGAGGAATCTATTGTATCATCAGCATTTACATATTGTGTTATATCAATACCTAATTCATTATAATGTTCTACAATTCTGTCTTCATACCCATTACCTGTATTTAAGTCTGTGTCATTTATATAATGGAATATATTGTAGCCAAATCCTTTTCCACCTTCTTCATTTGTAATAAGTTTATATTTTACCTCGTCTTCTTCATCAGCTGGTGGAACTACATAGTCAATTACTTCTCCTTCATCACGTGAAAGATGGTCATTCATATATAAACGCAAAGCATTGTTTTCTTGAGCTTTTATATATTCTTCTAATATATCAGAACTTGCATATATGTGGTATAAATCATTGTATTTATATTCGTCAAAACTATATTCTAACTCACTATCTTCTATTCCTTGTTCACGTTCTAATGCTTTTTGATATAGATATTTTGTTAAGTCTATCATATTTACAGTTCTTTCACTTTGTTCTAATAGAGCTGTCATCCATCCAATATTAAATCTCATTGTTATACCTTCACTACTTAAGAAAACATCTATAAATTCATCTTCTTTACTTTCTACTTGCTCTTTTCCACTGTCATATTTATTAGTAATAATACGTACAGTTGTAATTTTCTTATTTTCTGTTACATATGTTCTTGTCCTTGAAATTCTCTCATATTCTGTAGGTAATGTCTCTTGTACAACTGTTGTATTATCTGTTACTTTACCTGTTACATTTGCAGTTGTACTAAGTCCTTTTAATCTTAGGTTATCATATAATGCATCATGTTCTTCCTCTGTTTCACCTTCTGATTCTTCAGTTTCTGTTGATGCATCTCTTACATTTTCTGCTACATAAACTTGAACAGTTCCATTTCCAGAGTCTAAGTCTAAGTGTTCCTCACAAGGAGTTTCAGTATATATATCTATCCAATTATCTATCCATCTTCTACTTAAGTCTCCTGTATCTTCAACAGTATAAACAGTTCCATTTATAATAACTTGTGAACCATTTGCAAGTTTTCCCCCGGCTGCCTGTCCATTAAAGTATTCTGTGTGGACAGCAATTGTATGATTAGGAGTTGCATCTTTTCCGGAAGCCGTTATAGGTGTTCCTGGTGGAGTATTACATCCTGCACAATAAACAGTTGTCTTAAAGTCCCCTATAAGTTCTCCTTGGTCAGCTGTTAAATTATTTCCTGATACTTGATTAAATGAACTTGAAGCATAACTAGATGTTTTTGAAAATCTAACAAACCAACAGTCTGCATAAGTTAATTCTATTTCATTTGATACTCTTTCTTCAACTTCTATTGTCTTTGATACTGAATGCCAATCTACAGGATCTGATATTACATATTCATCAATTACCAATGTTCTTGTATAATTTTTTTCTTGATAATCTTGAGTTGTTTCTATTGTTGTTACATTGTCTTGCACAGCAATAATATATTCACTATTAATTGCCAAATCTGCTAATTTACTTACCATTTCTGGATCATCTGTATGTACTAACATGTCAATTTGATATTCTAATGGTAAAGTATATTTATTTACTACTGAACGGAAATTAATAGGTTTTGATTTTATTATTTTTAGTCCTCCTGATGTAGTATAACTCCAATTAGCTACAATTAGTTTTTTAGTTTCTTCATCTAATGTAAATACATTTAATGCCTGACTATTATTGTTAGATACATATTCTTCAAATGTTTCTGGTGATACATATTTTAAGTCAAATATTTTAGAATTTATACCATCTGAGGTACTTGAAGAAGTTCCTAGAGTTACAGTTCCATCAAAACCTCTATTTTCAATACCATAATATTCTAGAATTCCTGATGCAATACCTTGTGCATATCTTTTTAAACCTTCTTCATCTTCTGCTCCTATGATTTCCATATCACTTGGATTGCTCATGAATCCACCTTCTACTAATGTTGAAGGAAATCCCCATTCAGAAGAATTACCGATTGAATCTAATATTCCATTATTAGAACTTGCATCACTTTCAGTTCCATTATATGTTAAACCCATATTTTCTGCTACGTTTCTTGCAATAATATCCGCAAAACTATTAGACTCTGAATCTCCATTTCTATAGTATGCCATAACACCAGTAGCACTAGTACTCTCACTAGAATTAAAGTGTATTCCTACATAACTATCTACACCTTCCTCTTTAGCTAATTGCATTCTTTCCCAGTTTGGTTCAGAATATCCTACTTGTACAACAGCAACTTCATTTGAATAAGTAGATAAATATTTTTCTACATAATCAGCTACTTTTTTAGTAATATCTCTTTCATTCCATGTCTCTCCTGATGGTGTCACACCTGAAGTTCCTGTTGTATAATATTTAGTTCTATTTGCAATCTCTTCATAAGTACCTGCATGGCTTCTAATTCCATGTCCTGCTACAATTGCTACTTTATGAGGTGCAGTACTACTTCCTGAACTATTTACTTGACTACTATCAATTGTTGCCACATCTGATAAATCGTCTTTATAAAAATGTTGTGTATCACCTGTATTATTTGCATTTCCTAGCCATTTCCATCCATATTTTGTAAATATTTCATATATCTGTGAATCCATTGTAATACATGCTGCTTTTTCTACATCTGTCCATCCTTCTTTTGTATCTCTGTTTGTATTATATTTTTGTGCATTTGGATGTGCACTTGTTCTATCTTCAGTAATATATGGATTAATTTGTGGATTTATATCAATTGCCTGACCAGTTGCATGTAATGATGGCTGTGTTCCAACTGAATTGACATCTACTGTTACTCTATCATTAAATGATGACGTATTGTTTGCTTCTATAGATGCATAATCTAAGTCTGCTCCAGTAAGATGATTAGAACCTGAAAAATTATCAATTAATTCCATTCTCTCAATTGGATATTTTATATTATATAATTCTTGGAAAATCAATAATACTTCATCAGCTAATTGAGCATTTACAATCATATGTCCTTGTTGAACATTTCCTTCAAAATCATAGTATGGAATACTTAAATATGATAATTCATCATAAGTTATACCTGAAAGATGTTGCATAGAAACACCTTCCATTTGTTGTCTTATATCCTCTGGAATTGCTTGTTTATATCCTAATCCATCTCCACTAATAGTAGTAGAAGTACTTACTCTTGTTCCTGTATTTTTAACTTCTCCTATATTTTTATTTGGTGTTACTCTTCTAATACGTACTGTTCCTTGGAATTCTCCTTTTGCAATAGATGAGCCTGATAAATCTGGCCTAAATGCTGTTGTAAATCCACTAATTGGTTCTGTAAATGGTTGTTGACTTCTAATTCTTGATTGAGATCCACAATCATATCTTACATAAGTACCATTAGCAGAACGTTCACTTGCACAAATAAATGTATGTCCATAAGGATCTCCATTGTTATTAGTAAATACAATATCTCCTGCTTGTAATTGATTAACATCTGTTATTTCTTCCCAACCTTTTTCTTTACAATAATCTCTTAAAACATGTACTGTTAATCCTTGTGTTTCTGGTTGGTCCGTAAATCCTACATTATATAATACCCATCCAACAAATCTATCACATGAAACTAGTCTTTCACTATCATCAATAGCTGGATTAGTCATTGCATTACCATAATTAAATGAATTTTCTCTAACATAGTCTGCTATTTTTTGTGCTTCATCTAAAAATTCTTGTACAGAAGCCTCATCTGTTTCACTATCTTTAGGTTTTTGTACTTCTGTTCCTGAGTATGTATCATATATTTGTTGTGCATATGCTCTTCTTTGAGTATATTCTCCTCCATATCTTTCAAATCTACATTGGAAAGCATCTGAAGCCATTTGAGTGCTTGTAGCATTTAACAAATCATTTGCCGAATATGATACACCAGCAATTGCTGTTGACCCTTGTCCTTCTAACTGGTATGTAGCAATACCTCCTCCATCAGGTTGTAACTCTGCATATAAGAAATCTAATTGTACATCTAAATCATCCCATGATTTTCCAACAGAAGCAGCATATTGTTCTAATTGAGTACGTCTACCACCACCCCATTGAACTAAACCTACATATTTTCCGGTTCTACTTACACTTGATGGATTCATAGAAGATTCTTGCATCATATTTCCCATTATTCCTGCTACAGTATATTCCGAATATCCTTGTCCTCTTAAGAAGTTCCAAATTTTTTCTGCTGTTGTACTACCTGTATATAATGATGCACTACCACCTTGACCTATAAGTGTTCGACCACCTTCTAGGAATGGAAATTGATTATTAACATCTGCTATAATCATCTTTTCTAATAATTCTCTATCTATTTTTTTGCCGATTATTTTCCAACATCTCAACTGCTTTATCTAACTTTTCATCAGCATCATCAACAAATTCATAATAATATCCTTCTTCTTCATCACCTTTAATCTGTATGAAATCTATCAAACTATCTACTTCTAATGCATCATAAATAATTTCTTCTGACCTTTTTGCTTGTCCTAACTGTGCCGAATATGGTAACATAGTAAAACCAGTTAAGAAGGTCATAATTATTGCTGAAAAAATACATGCAAATGCTATTAATTTCCTTCTACTATAAGTCGCATTATCTGTTCTTGTAGCTGTACCTTTTCTATTTAAATCTCTTTGTTGATCTGCTGCTCTATCTTCTTCAGGTTGCATAGCTGGTGGTTGATTTTGTTCTCCCAACATACTCACCTCTTTTCTATATCTTCTACTCCATTTTTTACTTCTACATTAAGTCTATTTCAACATTTATTGTTCCTTTTGAATTATCTTTTTCATATTCTTCTTTATCTATTATAATAGTTGAAAAGTCTAATTCTCTAATTGTTTTTTCTCCATTATATGTATTATTAAATTTAATTTTTACTGTTTTTACTTCTCCTGCTTTTATATTTAAATCTTCTTCATCATTTTCATATAAAAGTGCACTTATATTTAGTCCATCACTATTTTTAACATATGTAGAATCATCTTCTATTAATGGGTCTAAAATAATTTGCTTATATCTTCTATTGTTAATTTCAAGTTCATAATATTCATAATCTAAATATGTTTCAGAACTTTTTACTGTTATATATATATCATTTGTTTCTATTTCTTTATTTATATCTCTTTTTCCGATAAATTTATTAATGTTTAATTTATATTCTTCTTGTTCTTTAATAACAGTAATATAATCTTGTATATAATTATTTGTTGTGTCCATTCCTGTAGTTAATGGATTTTCAAAAAATCTTACTTGATAAATATATGTACCACTTGTAGATGCCCAAGATTGAAAATCATAAGTCTTATTTCTAATATCTGAACAATAATCTTGCTCAAAAGTTTCTAGAGATGGATATAAGATTTCTTTGCAATCTTGAGTTAATAATGCATATGCCTTATCAACTTCTCCATTACAGCTGTAATTTATGAAATCTTCCAATAATTTTTGTATTTCATTTCTAATCGATGTATCTACACTTCCACCTGTTGTTATAGATTGTGCTGCATCATCATAATCTATAACATTAGATGGATTTTCTTTTTGACTTTCTTGTTCAAATCTTTGTGCCAATTTTTGATTATTTGCTTTAGTAGTTTCTTGAGATACTAAATTAAATATCCAAATTACAGCAATAACAAATATTACTATTATTATCCATAACCATATCAATCTTCTATTACTATTATATAATCTTCTTATTTTTAACATAATTTACTTCCAATCTCGTACATTAGTATTTTGTAAATTAGATGCCTTTTCTTTTAACTCCTCAGCTTTTTTCTGTACTTTATCAATATCATTAATTGCATCTTTTATATTTTTATCACTTACACCACTGCTCTTTAATATTTTTTCAAGCTCTTTTATATCTTTTGGATCATTTACATTGTACTTTTCTGCTAATGGTGCAACTATTTTCATTTTATCTTCAGACCATTTTTCATCCATAGCAACTTGTGCAGCACTTCTTAAAACATCTTCATCCGTAATTTGATCTGTTTTTACTAATGTACTTATATTATTATTAATCATTTCTTTTCTTGTTTTATTTATTTCTGTTATATTATCTCCAAACTTAGCAACAGCAATAGCTCCTCCCATTGCCGCAGATGGTATCCATTTATTTTCTCCTGTAGCCCCTGCTGCTATAAATCCAGCAGGTGCAGATACTATTCCTCCTACTAGACCTGCTGTACCTTTATCCAACAATTCCGTTAATTGTTTTTGATATTTAAGTGAAGGATCATCCGCTGTCATTCGTTCAATTGTTCTTTTATGTCTATCATATCTATCTTTATCAGATTCTTTTTTTGTTGTTTCTTTTTCATCTGTATCTTCTTTTTCGCCATTACCACTCATTTCATCAAAATTTTGTACATTAGTATTACTAGCAACTACTGTGCTACCACCAACACCTCTCCTTTGAACAGAATTGAAATTTGGATTTACTTTAGATGCCTCTCTAGCCTTAGCAACACGTTCTTCACTTTCTTTCCCCCATTTATCATATTGATTTAATATCTCCTCAGATTCGTCTTTATCTTTATCTGAAAATAGAGGTTGAGAATTTGCTGCATCTTCAACACTTCCTGAAGGTTCTGAACCTGTTTCGCCACCGCCTCCTAATGCTCCTGATATTCCACCAGCAATTCCTTTGGCAGCTCCTACTCCAGCTTTAAATATTCCTCCAACTTTTGTTGCTCCTAATGCTGCTCCTAATGCACCTCCAGTCGCTACTGTTCCAACTGCTGCTACTCCTGCTTTTGCCACTCCTCCTAGTATATTTTTACCCATACCTAGCATACCACCAAGCATAGCTACATCTCCTAGTGATGTTGATGTTAATTCTGCTCTATCCATTTTAAACATTTTCTTAATCCATTTTTCAGCTGTTGAAATAAATAGTAATGCTACAATTCCATAAATTGGATTTTTTACTACTAATGACATAGCAGCTCCAATTAATGCACAGTATAATACTAAATGTATTGGTTGTAATATAGCATTAATAAAATACTCTTTTATCCACATATTAAAAGCTTGTGCTTTTCCATCTGATACTTTATCAATAGGATATGTAAGTGCTACTAATGGTGCTATCATTGTGAAAAATGCTAAATATAATGCCCTTTTTAAATATACAAATGTAAATTTTAATGTTAGACCTATTATTACTAAATACATAATTCCATATCCTAATGCTTCTGTCCATGAATTAGATTGTGAAGCAAATCTAATATAACCAGTGAAATTTGTTCTAAATATTGTTCCATCATCTACAGCCACAATAACTCCACTGTTAATTGCACTGTCTAATAAATTTGTTATTTGATCTGCAAGCATCATTATTCCAGCCATTATAAAATGCATAAAGAATACCAAACAAAGTGCCATAAACCAGTCTTGTAATCTTTCTTTATATTTTGCTTTTTCTGATACTGTACCTATTACAATCCTAATTCCTATATATACTAACACAGATAATAGTCCTACAATGGCTATATTACGAAAAGCTCTATACCAACTAGCAATTGTTGGACTAATAGAAGATGCTAAAGATTCTGCTTCTCTTTCTGATTCTTCTGAGTCATTAACAGGTTGATATGTATGTGGATTAATATAATTGGCATCTAATGCTGATATTTTATTTGAAAATATGTTTTCTGGTGTATATATAATATTAGGAACTGTCCAGTGTTGTGTGAAAATACCATTTTTTAATCCACTATCAGCTACCATGACTAGCATAGAACCTCTATCTGTTGAATCTCCGTTCTGTAATGCATCTACATCAGTTTGATCAGCATACAACCATGAACTTTTATCATCTAAGTTATCATTTTTATTACTAATCATTGTGCTAACCCAAAAGTCCATATCTCCAAGTAAAGTTACTTGCATTGCTGCTACTATTACATCTCCTAAAGATACTATTAATTGAATAAGCTCTTTTAAAAGATTTCCTGGTATATTTCCCCATGCATGATCACTTTCCCCCGAAATAGACGTTGAAAAACCAACAACAGATCCAACTGTACCTGATATTTTTCCAAAGAAATTATCTATAATATTATCTTGTGATTTAGTAGCATATACTTTTGGTGGTACTAAACAATTCAGAACTACAAATATTACTGTAATTATAATTATCATTTGTTTCAGGATTTTACTTTTCCAAATCTTCATTTTTCCCTCCTTTTATTGTTGTTCTGCTTTTTGTTGTTGCATTTCAATTAATTTATTAATATTTGTTTCCACAAATTCAAATTCTTTTGCAGTTGGTGTAATTTGAAGAATAGCTGTATCTGAACCAACTTTCAGCAATCCTTCACCTCTTGAACATGTAATCAAGAAATTTGCTTCTCCTTGACTTAGTTTAAATACTTCTTTTAAATATTCTATTTCTGATTTATCTTGTGCTAAAAATAATTTTGTATCAGAAGATGTTAAAACTGCTTGTGCCTCTGCTTTTTCATAAAAATCTTGGAATCTTTGTGAAATAATAGCTAAAGAAACATTTCTTTTTCTAGCACGTCTTGCCATTGTATTTAGGAAATCTACTGCTTCTGGATATGGTAACAACATCCATGCTTCATCAACTATAACTCTTTTTTTACTAGCTTTTGTTCTATCTTCACTATTTTTCTTAACATATTTTTCCCAAATCCATGAAAGTAAAATTTGCTGTGCTAAAGGTCTTGCAAATCTTTCTTCTAGTTGAGATATATCTAAATTAATAAAAGGTGCTCCATCTAATAATTCAAATGTAGATTGTCCATCAAAATATGCCATTTGACCATTATACTCTCTTATATACTGTCTCATTACTTTTAATAAATAACTATAATGAGAATTATAATCTGAATTTGTATTTTCTGCAGCTTTATGTTGTATTCTTTTATACCAACTACCTATTGTTGGCATATCTTTTTTCTCGTTATATAATTTATCTCCTTTTTGCAATTCCTTTCCTG
The DNA here is from genome assembly GCA_946498265.1 of uncultured Clostridium sp. Lineage (GTDB taxonomy): Bacteria > Bacillota > Clostridia > TANB77 > CAG-508 > CAG-269. The sequence goes on from CAMMNR010000010.1 coordinate 15,774, forward strand.
GCTTATATAAACTACTTGGTGAACTATTAATTCCTAGGGCTGCATACTCTTCAGCAACAGCCTCTGCTATTAATTGTTTTGTAAGTTCGTTTACTTCTGTACTTCTTGTACTACCTCTTGCCATTGTAAGTAATGCTTGCGTAACATCTTCTACCTTATTTTCTATATTTAATACTAATTTTTCACGACCTGTAACTTCATCTTTTACTCTTTCTGTCTCAATATCAAATAAATTAATTATTGTTTTAGAGTTAGGACTTAGTACAACATTTATTCCTCCCAAACTTTCTGATACAATTGTATATTCTCCTTCTGCATCTAATGCTAAACTTTCTATTCCCATTAAAACAGATGATCTAGAAATTAAGGTTTTCATAGTAACAGATTTACCTGCTCCTGATTTAGCAAATATAACCATATTATAATTTGTTAATGATGGATGAAAATTATCAAATAGGATAGGAGTTCCTGTTTGTTTATTAAATCCTAATGGTACTCCTGTAGAATGTCCTACTTCTGACATTGTAAAAGGAAATGCCGTACCCATAGAACGACTATCAAAAGAATGTCTTTTTCCTAATTTATCATCCATTAATGGTACATTTGATTTAAAAGCCTCTTCTTGAAGTGCCCATGCATTTTTTATTTCTACTAAAGTTTTTGACATTTCTGTTGAAAGTAGTTTGGTTAGTCTATCTAATTCATCTAAAGTATATGTGAATAAAGTAGAAACAATAGATGCATCATACATTTTATTATATCCTGCAGCTATTTGGTCTCTTAGCTGTTCTGCCTCATATCTCTTTTGTGCTAATGTTCTTTCTCTATTGATATTACCTTTATCTGCTGCTACAATTCTTTCTACTTCTAATTCATTAATTGTTTTATTTAATTCATTTTGTGATATAGATTCTGGTATAGGTGTAATATATAAACTTGTATTAATATCTCCAAAAAAGTATAAATCCCTAAATAAATCTGGAAAATTACACATACGTGGAAGTCCTGATACGAAAAAACTTCTTGCATATCTTTTAGAATTAGAAATAATTTCTAATCTATCTGTATTAGTAGCATCTATTCCAGCTGGTGCAATTATTTCTTTGATAGTCTTTTTTCTAAGTTTTCCTATTGCTTGTTGTTCTGATTGTATTGGATTTTGAACTACTTCTGTCTGCTTTTTAGTTTTTTTCATTTACCGTTTCCTCCTTTTTCTTTTTTCTTCCTCTTGTTTTCTTGCTTTCTTCTTCTATTGTTTTTTCTAATTCATTAATAGCTTCTTGCGCTACATCTTGTCCTATATAATCTTGATTTTCTTGTAAAATTAGTTTGGCCATTTCTTCTACTAATTCTTCTCTTGATTTTTGTTTTTCTTCCACTATTTTTTGTAATCTTGATTTTGCTTTTTGTATATGTTGATTAGCCATATCTACTGCGTCATTTTGTATTTGCTGATCTAGTATTTTTATTTTCTTTTCAAGCACATCTGGAGCAATACTATACATTTCCATAATTCCTGCTCTAATTTCTCTTTCTAAATCATATGTTTCTGCTTCATCTCTATTATAAGCAACATATAATAATTCTGCTAATTCTAGAGAATTTAGTATTTTTCCAGTTACAGAACATGCTGAAAGAGTACTAATTAAAGATTGTGCCTTAGTATATAACTCTGAAAAAGCTCTTCCTCTTAATTCATCTTTATCATAATTATTGTTTCCAAGGTCGTCAGTAGAATAAGCTATTACTATATAATATTTTTTATTTAATACATTTCTATTTTTACTCATTTTTTCTGTATTTTTTATGATATCTTTACCATAATCTAATAGATTTTTTATTTTAGTAATTTCTGTTTCTACTCTTTTTATTTCTTCTTCAGAATAATATCCATCTTCATTCATTTTTTTCAATGTATATTGTAAATTTGTGTATCTACCTTCTATATCGTTTACTCTAGTTTTATATGTTTGTAAACTACTCTCTAGATTAACTGTTCTTGTTTGTATGTATATTTGAATAGGATGTCTTAATGTATTCAAAAATTGTTGAAAACCTTCTTCTACAGCTACTTTTTCCATTTCTGACATTAGATCATAATTGACTCCTTGACATTCAACCACCATGAGATATCTTTTTCCATTTTTTTGTATTATCATATTATCCATAATATCATCAAATTCCATAAAGTTTATAACAGACTTTTTATTATATTCTTGTTCTCTTGTCACAGTATCTTCTTTTTTTAAATTCACTTCTTCTCTTTTCTTCTTTTTTTCTTTAGTTTTTGCCCTTAATATTATATACACTATTACTAAGACTACTAATATTACTACTGCAAATATTAAAACTATTGAAAGCATACTAGAAATCATATTATCTTCCATTTTTCTTTCCTCCCTCTTTATCTTCAGTCTTTTTTTCATTCTTCTCTTCTTCTTTTGCTACTTGCTCTGATGTATATATATATAATTTGTCTTTATTCATTTTAAATTTTATAGCTCTTTTTATTACTTCGTCAATCTGTTCTCCTGCTGCCAATCTAGCACTTTTTAAGAAAGGAAGATTTGGCATTTTAAAAGTTCCTATTCCAAATCCTATGAAGCCTAATACACCTATTATGATATAACCTATAATATCTAAACCAAATAAAGATAGTATGAAATTAATAGCTACACCTATTAATACTCCTATACCTGTATACATAAGAGCTTTATATGAGAATATGTATAAAATTCTACCTTCACCTTTTACATTTCTTGGTATATTGTAACTCATTAAATACCTCCCACACACAATTTTATTCATTATAATTAATTATACCAAAAAAATGCAAAAATTGTAACATTTTTTGCACAAAAAAACTAATTTTAATGTATTTGTAATATTATTGTAAAAAAAAAGAACAATTTTGGTTTAAAATTGCTCTTTTATGTATACTTTTTTATTAAGCTGTCCAATCTGTTCCTGCCATATTAAAGATAATAGTTGTAATTGCACCTGCACCAAATACGAATATAGCACCTATGAAATATGGAAGTAATGTTTTCTTGTATTCTGCTTTTTCTTCTGCACTTCCCATCATGTATTTTACACCTAATACAATTAATACTATAACTGCTAATACAGATGCTGCCATAGAAACTATACCTAATATTGTCTGACCAAATCCTTGAACTTGTTCTGTTGCCTCCCCAGTGTTTGCTTGAAACTCTCCTGGATTAAATCCTGTTTGTGATGCGGCTAATGACATTGTTGAATACATCATGCTTGAAATAGTTATTCCTAATAATGTAATTTTTTTCCATAACTTTTTCATATTTTTATCCTCCTTTATTTTTTCTATATTAATTTTCCTTTCTGGAATATTAAAAACAACTTATCATTTATATTATAACATGAAAGATATTTATTTGCAACTTTCTTCGACAATTGTTTCAAATTTGTAATATTTTTGAAACATAATAGAAATACTTTCTAAGTTAGATTTATAGCTATTTGATATACAATTTGTAATAAATTACTAATTCCAAATACCATTATACTTCCTAAAAAATATGGCATTAAAGTTTTCTTATATTCTGCTTTTTCCTCTACACTTCCCATCATATATTTAATGCCTATCGCAATTAGAGCAATAACTGAAACAAGTGAGCCTACTACTTGAACTGCCCCTATTACTATTCCCACTTTATTTTCAAAGTTTGGTGAGCTTTTATTAACTTTGCCATAATTATCTAAATCTCCCAATCCGCTAAGATCAATTGCATGACAAAAAAGTGGTACACAACATAAAATAAGGAATATAATAAAAATAAAAATTATTTTTCTTTTTGATATTATTGATTTCATATAAAACCTCCTCGTTTTATATAATTTTTAAAATTTCTACTACAAGTTTCCATATTCCAAAAGAACCATATACAACTAAACATCCTATTAAATATGGATATACTAACTTTTTATATTCTGCTTTTTCTTCTACACTTCCTGTTATATGTTTAATACCAATAACAATACCAATTACAACTGTAACAGCTGTTGCAGCAATTAATAATACAGTATATAAGTTATTTGAAAAAGTCTGCAAATTATCTGTATTTAACTCAAAAGTTTGTGAATTTGTTCCACCTACTACTGCACCTTCTCCTTTTTCAAACTTTTCCGCATCATTAATCATATCGTCTAATCCTCTTTGCTGTATCTTACTGTTATCATTATCTCTAGATGGTTCTCTGTATATCATATCAGCACCATATACAACTGTATGTAAACAAAAAGGTATTAATAAAATTAATATTAATATAACAAATAATAATTTTTTATTTTTTATTTGCATTATCATCACCTTTTCTCTCTTATTTAATTATACATTAAAATTTGACATTTTTCAATTATTTTCATCTTTTTTTGTTTATTTTTAAAAAACAAAAAATATAAGGTTTTTATAGCCTTATATTTTTTTTGGCGGAGATGAGAGGGTTCGAACCTCCGCGCCCCTTTCGGGACCTAACTGTTTAGCAAACAGTCCCCTTCACCACTTGGGTACATCTCCATTTTATAAATAAAAGTTAGATACTTCGCTCAAATAATACTGAATATCTAACTTTATTTTTTTGGCGGAGAGGGTGGGATTCGAACCCACGGTACGCTATTAACGCACGCCAATTTTCAAGACTGGTGCCATAAACCAACTCGACCACCTCTCC
>CAMMNR010000011.1 GCA_946498265.1 uncultured Clostridium sp.
CAATCTATTGTTCCTTCTTTTAATCCTTCAATTATTGCTTGTCTATCTTTTTCTTCTCTTAATGGTGGATTCATTTTTGCATTTGTTCCTGATTTTAAAACTTCGTCAACTGTAAATGTAAAATAATGTGGACAAGTTTCACATGTTATTTTTACTCCACGTTTTTTAGCATCTCTTACCATGTTTTTAGTTGTTTTTGTACTTATGTGACATATATGTCCTCTTACATTATTTGTTTCTGAAATTACAATTTCTCTTGCAGCCATTATTTCTTCCGCTTCTGGTAAAACTCCTTCTACTCCTAATTGTTCTGCTACTTTTCCAGCATTTATTGCACCTTGTGAAACTGATTTTTCTTCACAATGTGATGCTACAAATGTTCCTAGTTTATCTGCTTCTATCATTGCTTGTCTCATCATTCTACTATTTACTACTGGCATTCCATCATCTGAAAATGCTATAGCTCCTGCTTTTTTCAATTCTTCAAAATTTACTAATTCTTCTCCTTTTTCTCCTTTTGATACTGAAGCATATGGCAATATATTACATAAATTTACCCTTTTTGCTTCTTCTATTATTTTTTCCAAAATAATAGTGCTATCTGGGGTTGGTTTGGTATTTGGCATTGGACAAATTGTAGTAAAACCTCCTGCAACAGCACTTTTACTACCAGTTTCGATTGTTTCTTTATATTCAAAACCTGGTTCTCTTAAATGGCAATGAATATCAATCATTCCTGGCATAATATATAAATTAGTACAGTCAATTGTTTTGTCTGCTTCTTTTGTTATTTCAGAAGCTATTTCTTTGATTTTTTCATTTTCTATTAAAATGTCTTTTTTCTCGAATGTGTTAGTTTTGTAATCTATTAATGTTCCATTTTTTAGTAAAGTTATCATATATTTCCTCCTCATTTTTAATTTACCTTATATTATCATTTTTTGAGGAAAGTTGCAATCTTTTTCTAGAAATTAAAATATTTTATCAAAATATTATTTTAATTGACAAAATTCCCTTTTTAAATTAAAATACTTATATAAGGAGGAGATGTTATGTCTAATATCATGTCATATTTATTTCAAACAAATGCAATACGTTTTTGTGGAGAAAATAAGCCATTTTGGTATACCTCTGGAAAAATTGGACCATATTTCATAAATACGCATTTTATATACGGAAGTGAAAAAGAAGCTACAGAATTACTAAGTTTTATTGATGAATGCTTATCAAACAAAGAATCTTTACCTAGAAAAGTTTTTCAAAAAGTATTAAAACAATATAAAACCAATGCTATATATAAAGATGTTATTGATACTATGAAAAAATACATTGAAAATAACATTAATGTAGATGAAATTGATTTTATATCTGGTGGAGAAAGAAGAGATTGGTTCTTTTCAAATATTCTTGCTTATCTTTTAGACAAGCCACATATTTCAATATATAAAGACCTTTCTGTAGTTGTTAGTGATAGTGATTTCTCTAAAAATACTATTAATATTGATTTTAAAGGTAAAAAGGTTTTACATATTGCAGATTTAATAACTGTTGCTTCTAGCTATATTAGAGCTTGGATACCAGCAATTAAAAACTTGGGAGCTAATATTTGTTGGTCTTGTGTTGTTGTAGATAGAATGCAAGGTGGAAAAGATAAAATTGAAGCTGAAGGAATAAAGTCATTTTCTTTAGTAAATATTGATGAAGGCTTATTTAAAAAAGCTTTTGATATGAATGTTATTAATAAATCGCAATTAGAAATGCTAAATAATTTTTTTGAAAATCCTGATAAAACAATGAGAGACTTTTTACTTGAATATCCAGAATTTATTGAGAATTCTTTGAATTCTGATGAAAAAACTAAAAAAAGAGCTCAACTTTTGATAGATAATGATTTATATGGTTTACATGATTTCGCTAAGAAGAGTTAATCTTCTTAGTGTTTTTTATATGTTTAATTAAAAGTAAAAATTGGGACGAGATTTTAGGGATTTTAAGCCCCGTCCCTAAAATCCCTAATTATTCTTGTTTCCATCTACCTCCAATAATTTCGCCTGTTGTTGCATCAACATAGTATTCTCTACCATATATCTCATTTATATTATTAAGATTTTCTAAATTTTCTATGTCTACTTCATAATTTATTTTTATATTCCATACTTTCCTTAATATCTTTTCAGAAACATACTGATTATATAAAATATTTCCTTTTCCATTTTCTGATTCCCTTACAAAACCATCTTCCTTACCTCCAGTTTCTTCTTGTTCATATATAAATGCATTCATTGGTCTTATTTCTAAATCAGCTTCAATATTCTTTATTTCTAAACTTGAAATATCTGTATTTTTATTTTTTGCAATTTCTATTGCTTGTTCCTTACTTAAAGTTACTTCATCATTCTTAAATTCATATCCTTTATCATATTTAGCATATTTATAGATTTTTAATTCTCCTTCCAAACAATAAAGAGATATTTCTAATGTATCATAACTATTTGGTAAGTTGTCATAGATTTTGCTATATGTTATAGTCCAGTTTTCTTCTCTTACGTTTTGGTTAGAATATACTGGAATCTTTTCAATTTGTGTAATTTCATATCCTGTTTCTTCCTTCATAAATATCTGTGATTTTTCTCTAATTTCTTTTTTAATTTGTTCTTCAGTAGTACTATCAATATTATTAAATTTTTTCTCTAAATCTCTATCTATAAAATATTCTAATCTTCCATTTTCTGCATTAAAATTAAACTCAATACCAGAAGTATAATTATTTGTAGTTTTTACTTCATAATAGGTATCATATGTTTCTGCATAACTTCTTTTTAGATCCACATTATATATATCATCATCATATCCTAGTTCAATTAATAAATCTTTAGCTTTTTCAATTATTGTTTCTCTTGAAATAGCTTCGTTTTTTTCACTTTCTGATATATTTTCATCCTTCTTGTTTTCGTCAATTATCTGTTCTTCGCTTTCCACTTTAATAGGTTCTTTCCAAATTTTATAAGTATAATTTACTGCATATGCAATACCTGAAACTACAATAATACTTAACACAAAACTAAATGTAATTTTTCTTATCTTTGCCATTTTTATTTTTTTATAATGTTCTTCTTCTATTAAATTTTGCATGGCAATATATGTTTTTAGCTTTTCATTTAAAATACTTTTCTTATTCATAATATCCCCTTTCTTCTAAACCTTTTTTTAATCTTCTTCTCGTCTTAAATAGTTTTGCTTTAATTTTAGGAATAGAAAAACCTAATTTTTTTGAAATTTCAGATAATTTTAAACCATTATAATAATATAAGAAGAATATATCTTGATTTTCTCTTTTCATAGTTTTTAAAATATCATATAAAATATTTAATTTATCATTATTTATCGATATTGATTCTAAATTAATTGTGTCTTCTAGTTCTAAATTTATATCATTTTCTATTTTATTCTTTCCTTTTTTTATATCTCTATATTTTTTTAGAATCAGATTCCTAGTAATTGCAGAGATATATGGAGAAATTTCCTTTTCTTTGTCTAATTTTTTTTGATTTTTCCATATTGCTATAAATACATCTAATTTTATTTCTTCTATATCTTCTTGGCAAATTTTTATTCCTGAATTCTTTATTATTATATAAACATAGTCTTCAAAATCCAATATTAATTTTTCTAAATTTAGAGTATTTCCTTCAAAATAATTTTTTATTTTATTATTTTTAGTTGATTTTTTAGAATTATCCATTTTCTTCCCCTTTTAACTTTTCTATTAATATATTACCATATTTTACGTTTTGGTTTTTCTTTACTTTTAAAACTTTATGTAATATAATATAAATAATACATCTGAAAGGAGTGACAGCATGAAAAAAATATTATTAGTAATAATATTTATATTATTAGTGTTGGGAGTTATAACATATTTTGATTCAACCCCGACATATGTTGAGTACTTTTCTCAACATTAACTAATAATATTTGGTATGAGGAAGCAGGCTATTGGCTTCCTTTTATTTTTTATTCTTATTAATATTTTCACAAATAAAACCACTTACAAAAATAATTATTATATCTAATAAATAAAATAATTTTTTCTATTCTCTTTTTCGACATCTTTTTCAACATCTTTTTGTTATATTATAATAGTTACTTATTTATATGCATTTTTATTTTACAGAGGAAGGTGATAACTTTGCCATTTTTTCATTACTTGACACAAAAAGTACGAGAAGCATCCCAAGATGAAATTTCATTGATTTTATCAACTGAAGATATTTCTCATCTCACTTCTAATGGTGTACCATTAACAGAAATTGTTGGGAACGATGGTATTACTCGTTACAAAGTTAGTTCAAGTCTTTTGAAAGAAATTTTTTTATTGTAACTTATTAAATGCATTTAGAGGTTCTTTCTATAGAACCTCTATTTTTATGTTAAACTATTATTAAAATATTGACTTTTATGTTAATTCGTAGTATCATAAAAAAGTAACAATTATAATTTTTAGTTTTTTCCAAGGAGGATTTAAAATGAATGGAAATGACAAACTTCGGATTGTTCGGAGGGTAAAATTAAACAACTTTATTGAAAATTCAGGAATTGGATATGGCAGAGATTTTCCAGAAGGAGAAAGTACTGTATTTGAGGGAACTTCTTTGGGCTGCCGAGAATACCTTGAAAATCTCCAAAAGTCTAGAAACTTTAAAGAAAAATATCTAGACGAATTTGGTAATGTTGTTGGTCTATATGACGATATTGAAATGATATGGCCAAAAGGAAAAATTGAAACTTTGACATATCAAATTGTCAGAGCCAAAAACTAAAAAATGGGATAAGAATTTCTTATCCCTCTTTTTTTATATAGGGGACGTTCCTTAAATCCCTAAAATTCGGGATCATGGGGACGGACCTCATTAAAATTTACCATTTTGGGGACGCGTCCAAAAAGGGAATTTTCAATTTATAATATTTCATAATTTTTTTATAAGAATTCTCATGATAAAAAGCAAAGGTATTATATATAAATTTTAGTAATTACGAATGTGAATGGAGGAATATTATAAATTCTTTAATTATCAAGTAGGAGAATCTCAAACTTGCTTTGAGAGGTGCCTGCTTGATAATTTTAGAATTTATTTATTCTGTAATGTTAACCGAGTAATTACTAAAATTTATATATAATACCTTTGCTTAATTAGTGTAAAAGGATTTAAAAGCTAAATATCAAATTGCTATAAAAAATTCCCTTTTCGGACGCGTCCCCAAAATGGTAAATTTTAATGAGGTCCGTCCCCATGATCCCGAATTTTAGGGATTTAAGGAACGTCCCCTGTCAATTTTTCCAATTCTTTTATTTTATCACGTAATTCTGCTGCTTTTTCAAATTCCATTTCAGCTGCATATTTTAACATCTCGTCTGTAAGTTTTGCAATAGTTTCTTTAATATCTTCACTATTTTCTAATTTATATTCTACACTTATATCTGATGCATCAATAATGCTTATTGTATCTCTAACAGATTTTTGAATAGTTTTTGGTGTAATGCCATGTTCTAAATTATATTGTTCTTGTATTTTTCTTCTTCTATTAGTTTCTGAAATTGCTTTTTCCATACTATCTGTTAATTCATCTGCATACATTATAACTGTTCCATCTGTATTTCTAGCTGCACGTCCTATTGTTTGTATCAAAGACCTTTCTGAGCGTAGAAATCCTTCTTTGTCAGCATCTAAAATTGCAACTAATGATACTTCTGGAATGTCTAACCCTTCTCTTAAAAGGTTTATTCCTACTAAGACATCATATTCGCCTAAACGCAATTTTCTTATTATCTCCATTCTTTCTAATGCTTTTGTATCTGAATGCATATAATTTACTTTTATATCTAAACTTTTTAAATATTCTGTTAGATCTTCTGCCATTTTTTTAGTTAATGTTGTAACTAATACTCTTTCCTTTTTTTCTACTCTTATTCTAATTTGTTCTAATAAATCATCTATTTGATTTGTAACTGGTTTAACTTCTATTTTTGGATCTAATAATCCTGTTGGTCTTATGATTTGTTCTACTACATTGTCTTTGCTATGTTCTTTTTCATATTCTGCTGGTGTTGCACTTACAAAAACAACTTGATTTAGTCTTTGCTCAAATTCTTCAAATTTTAAAGGTCTATTGTCAAAAGCTGATGGAAGCCTAAAACCATATTTTACTAATGATTCTTTTCTTGCTCTATCTCCATTATACATCGCTCTTACTTGTGGAATTGTGGCATGTGACTCATCTATTAGCAACAAGAAATCTTTTGGAAAGTAGTCGAATAATGTATATGGAGGGCTTCCTTCTGGTCTTCCACTTATATGTCTTGAGTAATTTTCTATTCCAGAACAAAATCCTGTTTCTTTCATCATTTCTATATCAAAATTTGTTCTTTCTTCTATTCTTTGTGCCTCTATTAGTTTATTTTGAGACTTAAAATATTTTACTCTTTCTTCCATTTCTTCTTCTATTGTAACTATTGCTCTTTCCATTTTTTCCTTTGTTGTTACATAATGTGAAGCTGGTGATATTAGTATATGTTTTCTTGTACCTATAGTTTTACCAGTTAATGGATTTATTTCAGCTATTTTTTCTATTTCATCTCCCCAAAATTCTACTCTTACTGCTGATTCTGATTGGTCAGATGGATATATTTCTACTATATCACCTTTGGCTCTAAAAGTCCCTCTTTTAAAATCTATTTCATTTCTAGTATATTGCATTGATATTAATTTTTTTAATACTTCGCCTCTTGATTTTTGCATTCCTGGTCTTAAAGATAACATCATTTCTTGGTAATCTATCGGATCACCTAATCCATATATACATGACACTGATGCTACAATTATTACATCCCTTGTTTCAAATAATGATAGTGTAGCTGAATGTCTTAGTTTATCTATTTCGTCATTTACTGATGAATCTTTTTCTATATATGTGTCTGTAGAAGGAATATAGCTTTCTGGTTGGTAATAATCATAATATGAGACAAAATATTCCACATTGTTTTCTGGAAAAAACTCTTTGAATTCGCTATATAATTGCCCTGCCAAAGTCTTGTTATGTGCTAATACTAGTGTTGGTTTTTGAACATTTTGAATAATATTTGCCATTGTGAATGTTTTTCCAGAACCTGTTACTCCTAACAGTGTTTGAAATTTTTTTCCTTCTTGTATTCCTTTTGATAGGTATTCTATTGCTTGTGGTTGGTCTCCAGTTGGTTTATATTCTGAGTGCAACTTAAACATAATTTCTCCTTATAAATTTAATATTATATTAAAAATTTTTTAAATTAGTCCTTTCAATTCCTCTATTTTACTTTTATAAAAATCTGTAATAACTTTATAAGTATTAGGATTTTCCAAATCTACATCAACCATTTTTAATAAATCAACCGATTTTTTAGTACAACCTTGACTTAACATATCAATATATTTTTTAGTATATCCACTTTCATTATTTAAAATCTTAGTTGCTATACAAATAGCTGATGCTATTCCTGTTGCATATTTATACACATAAAAATCACTATAAAAATGTGGTATTCTTGCCCATTCATATTTTATTTGTTCATCTATTACAATATCTTTACAAAAATATTTTTGGTTTAATTTATAATAAATTTCATTCAAATCTTCTGCTGATAGCATTTGATTATTTTCGATTTTTTCATGTATTTCTTTTTCAAATTCTGCAAACATAGATTGTCTATAAAATGTAGCTCTAATCATTTCTAATAATTCATAAATTAATTCTGCTTTTTTCTTACTATCTTTTTCATTTTTTATTTGATATTCACTTAATAATAGTTCATTTACAGTAGATGCTACTTCTGCAACCATTATAGTATAATTTGAGTCTATGATATTTTGATTTTTGTTTGAATAATATGAATGGATGCTATGACCTAATTCATGTGCAATTGTACTTACATCTCTTTTATTACCTGTAAAACTCATTAATACAAATGGATGTACTCCATATACTCCTGAGCTATATGCTCCACCTCTTTTGTTTGGTTTTTCATAGACATCTATCCATCTATTTTCAAAAGCTTCATTTAATAAATTATTATATTCTTCTCCTAATATACTCAATGCTTCTTTTACTTGAATTTTAGCTTCTTCAAATGATATTTCATCTTGAGTTTCTTCAAATGGATTTACATATAAATCATACATATGAACTTCGTCTATATTTAGCAATCTCTTTTTCATTGATACAAATTCATGATTTATATTTAAACTATCATTTACACCTTGCATTAGAGCTTCATAAACCTTTATTGTAGAATCATCATTAGTTGTCGCTCTTTCTAAAGATGATTTATATTTTCTTAATTTTGATGTTACTACTGTTTGTTTTACATTTGATAAATACATTTCTGTTATAGTGATTATATACTCACTATATTTTTTATACATCAAATCAAATGCTTGTTTTCTAACTTTTATGTCACTACTTTTTAGATATTTAGTATATGTTGCATCTGTTAATTGTACTTCTTTTCCATTTTCATCAATTAATGTCCCAAATTTAAATTCTGCATTTGTTAAAATATCAAAGATATTTTCTGGTGCAGAAAACACTTCTGAATAACTTGCAAGAATATTTTCAGCTTCTTTACTTAAAATGTGTTTTTTCTTTTCTAATTCATCATTAATATCTCTTTCATATTTCTTTAACCTTGAATCTTCTTTTAAAAATTTTCTTATTACATTTTCATCAGCTGATATTATTTCTGGTGTAATATATGAGGTTAATGTACTAAATTCAGATGACAAGCTTTCAACTTCTTTAAATAATTTTATTCCTTCTTGATTAGCCATATCTAAATGATAACTAAACATTCCATATGAATATATTTTGTCAAAATCCATTAATATTTTTTCATATAAATTATAACATTCATATAAATTATCTGAATTATCACATAATATTCCTTTATATTTTTGGATTTCTTTTAAATCTTGTTTCATATTTTCTATTGCTTTTTGAAATTCTTCTTTATTTTTAAATAAATCTGTTAAATCCCAATTATATTTTTCTTGCATAAAATTGCCTCCTCGTTTTGTATTTACATATTAATTAATTTAGTTTAATATTTCATCTGCTAGTTTAGTCATTTCTTCTATATTATTATCTTTCATTCTTGATTTAATTGTTATTACAGGTTCTACTATTTTTAATTCTTTCATTTCTTGTAATATATTTTTCATACATTTTCCTGCTGATGGTGCCCATGATCCATTTTCTATTATCCCTACTGTTCTTTTTTGATAATTTCTTTCTTTTAAACGATTTAAAAATTGTTCCATTGGTGGGAATAATCCTGCATTATAACTAGAAGCGGCAACAATTAAATGAGAATATCTGAAAGCATCTTCAACAGCTTCTGCCCAATCTTCAGTTGTTAAATCTGCAAGAACTACTTTTTTAGCTCCTTTTTCTTTCAATATTTCAGCCATTTTATGTGCAGTATTTAATGTATTTCCATATATCGAAGCACATGCAATATATATTCCATCTTCTTCTGGTTCATAACTACTCCATGTATTATATTTATTTATATAATATTCTAAATTTTCTTTTAATATTGGTCCATGTAGTGGACAAATCATTTTTATATCTAAATTTGCCGCTTTTTTTAATAATGCTTGTACTTGTGTACCATATTTTCCTACAATTCCAAAATAATATCTTCTTGCTTCACAATCCCATTCCTCATCAGCATCTAATGCTCCAAATTTACCAAAAGCATCTGCAGAAAATAATATTTTTTCAGTTTGTTCATATGTTACCATTACTTCTGGCCAATGTACCATTGGTGCCATAAAAAATTGTAATTTATGTTTTCCTATATCTAATATATCTCCTTCTTTAACTATATATTTTCTGTTTGATAAATCTATATTGTCAAAAAAGTTTGATAATATGTTAAATGTAAATTGATTTCCTACAATTTTCATTTCTGGATATTTTTCAGCTATTAATCCTATATTATATGCATGGTCTGGCTCCATGTGTGAAACTATTAAATAATCTGGCTTGTCTCCTTTTAATGTTTCTTCAATTTTTTGTAACCATTTGTCTGTTACTTTTTCATCAATTGTGTCTAATATAACATTTTTTTCATCTTTTATAATATATGAATTATAACTCATTCCTTTTTCTAACACATATTGACTTTCAAATAATTTTAAATTTTCGTCACTTGCTCCTATATGAATTATATCTTTTGATATTGTCATGTCTACCATAATTTATTCCTCCTATTTTGTTTTTATTATTATCACCAAAATATTATCATAAATGTAAGAATTTTTCAATTATTTAAAGCTATAAATTTACTAATGCCTCATAAAGAGTTACTACTTAGCCCTACTACTATTTAATAGTAGGACTAAGTAGTAATCATAAAGAAACGTTCCCTTTGATGATTTTTTTATACTAGAATAAAATTTAAAAATTTGACATACAATAAAATATGTGCTAATATATATTTAGCAATTGCAAATAAATCGTGCAAAATAGCAACTTAAAAGACTAGGTGCCTACCAAAGCAAACCTAGTCTTTCTATTTGTGCTATTTACTCAACTGTTTTACAATATAGTAAATCAATATAAGCTTTAGCAACTCTATAAAATCGTGCAAAATTTTGCAACCCCCTTTCTACCTTTAAAAGAAAGGTAATCTCAATATAAATTATTTCTTAAAATTTGTCAACTTCTTTACTTTCTCTCATGTAAATTTAATGTTATAAAAAGCCTGTCACCATTTAAAGTAACAGACTTTTATAATTTATAAATATGAAATTTTTAGGTAAGCTAATTTAATATTATTATTTTAGGTTACCAATAGTTACATCTTGAGCTTCTCCTGGTAATACTATTGTAACTATATCTGAACCTTCACTAACTTGGATAGTTGCACCTGTACCATTTAATCCAAATGAATTAATATATTGTTTTTGCTTTTGCAACAACTGTTGAAGTTTGACCTTCTCCAACTGAAACAGTTACAGTTTTATTTCCTGTTAATGCTGGATCTTTAATATCTACTGTACCATTAGTAACTTCAACTTTCATTTCTGCACTTACATTTGAATCTGGTGCTGTAACAGTAACACTTCCTCCAGTTGTTTTAATTGTAATTGTTCCTTTTTGTTGAGCTGTATTTTGTTCATTTCCTTCAAAAGTAATTGTAACTGCTTTTCCAGCATTATTTACAAATTCTAAATCATTTTCTACATCACTTGCTGCAACATTTAATGTTGTACCTGTAGCATTAATAGTTACTGGTTGTTTTGTTTTAACATTAATAGCATTTATTTCTACTTCTGAATTTGCTTGAACATTATATGCTTTATCACCTACAACCACTACACCATTATTAACTTCTATAATAGGTGCTTTACCTTCAACTCCATTTACACCTGATGATAAATCATATATAGCTCCTTCACCTTTTAATACTAATTTGCTGAAGTTTCCTTTTATAGTTTTTGTAAATTTATTACTTTCTAATTCTACTGTAGTTCCTTTTAAGTCACCACATGATGTAAAGTCTCTTTCTGTATCAGCAACTGAAGCATTTCCATCTATTTTTACAGAAATTGTTGTATTTTTATCATCAACACTCAAAACATCTCCTGTTTCAAGAGCTTTAACAATATTAACAACATTTCCTAATTCAGCATAAAGTTGTTCTCCAGCTGTTGCTCCTTCAGTTTTAAATGTTTCACCATTTATAACTAATGATGTACCATTAACAGCTATTTTTCCTGAATTTGCTTTTCCAGCTTCATTTACATCTGTTGTAACTGTTAAGTTACTAATTACTGGTAATGTTCTAATTTCATCACTATATTCTGATTTTACTTCATTTCCATCAACTGTTGCAACTAATTTGAATGCATATGTATTTAATGATTTTAAACCATCTATAGTAATTTTATTTTCATTGCTTACTGTAACATCTCTTGTAGAATTTAATGTATATCTTGCTTCTGTTTGGTCATTATTTGTTTTTACATCATAAACTTCTACTTTATATGATACTTTTTTGTTAGCAATATTTATTGGATTTATTGTAAATGTTACACTTGTTGTACCTTTTACAGCTGAATTCATATTAGGAGCTTCAACTATATAAAATTCTTCTGATTTAGCTTCATCTGAACCTAATACAGCTGATTGGTTAGTATTTGCATTAAGTTTTACTTTAGCTACATATATTGTATTTGGTGCTAAATTAACTTCAATTTCTTTTATAACATTTCCTTGTGCATCTGCATTTGCACCATTTACTGAAATTCCTGAATCTACTAATTCACCTTTTTCATTAACTGTGTATATTTTTATATCATATGAAGCAAAATCATCTTTGCTATATGAATTATCCCATGCTAAGAATACTTTTCCTTCTTCTCTATTTTCAAATCTTAAGTTTTCTACTGCATTTAATTTTGATACAGTAACTTCTTCTGATTCTTTAGCTGAAGAATTTCTAGAAGAACCATCTTCTGCACCTTTAACAACAACTGATACTTTGTATGTTCCTGGTGTTTTCATTTCTTCTGCAAAACTCTTGCTTAAATCTGTTGTTTCAGCTTCAGCAACTGCTACACCATCTCTATATAATGTTACAACATATGTTTTACCAGCTTCTTTTTGTTCCCAAGTAAAGTCTGTTTCTCCAGCTGTTAAATCTGGTGTTTCAACTTTTTCAATAGCTTTTTCTGTTGATACAGAAGTACTATCTTTAGTTATAACTGCTTCTTTTATTTCAGATTTAGAACCATATTGATTTTCTACAGTATAGAATATCTTATATGCTTTATCTGTTTCTAAGCTTCTAGCTATAACTGCATTTTCTAATTTCCCATTTTCAACATTTACAGAATTTGTTAGAGTTTCTTCAGCAACACTTCCAATTTCAGTATCTATAGGTGATACAACATAATTAACTTTTGTTACATCACTTACTCCCATTTTTTCTAATGAAAGTGTTGCTTCTCTTGTACTTGTACGATTTGTTGTTACTTTTGCAACCGCTGGAACTACTGTATTCTTTTCTACAGTTAATGTAGCTACAATTTTTTCTCCTTCATATAAATTGAACGTTACATTTCCGTTTGGAACTGTTGATAAATCTTTTGCTACAGTCACTTCAACTAAATCAGTATGAGCTGGTATTTCAACTGATTGAACACCTTCTATTTCATTTCCATCTTTGTCTAAAACTTTAAGTTGTAAACTATTAGCATCTATTAATCCTTCATCTAATGTTTCTGCTAAACTAATATTTAATTTAACAGCATTATTACTATTTTCAGTATTTATATATGAAGCATCTTTTAAAGTCATTGTATAATTTGATTGTTCTACAACTTCTTCTTTAGGTGGTAATTCACTTATAACAGAATCTCCATAGTCACCAGCATCAACTACATATTCTCTTATTTTTAAAGCATCTACACCATTAATATTTCCTTCATTTAGTACATCTGCTGCTTCTCTTTGTACATTATTTAAAGTTACTTGATTTACAACACTGCTTTGTACTTCTAATGCATCTAGTCCAGTTATTTTTCCATCACCATCTACATCTCCATATACAATCACTGTATATTCTGTTCCATCTATAGTAGTAAATCTGTCTCCTGTTTTTACTACTGTTTCTAATGATGGTATTGCTGTACCATTAAATGTAACTACTGTTCCTGCAAATAAATCACTTTCTACAACTTCTTTTACTGTTACTACATCATCTTTATTTGCTAATACAAATGGTACAACTGTTTTTCCTTCTACTAATTTTCTATATATAGCTACTGGATTTGTTTCATAAGCATCTGATGTTTCTGCAGCTAATGCTTTATTTAATCCAAAACTACTTGTTACTAACATTCCAGCTAATGCTATTGATGATACTATTTTTAATTTCTTATTCAACTTTTTTTCCTCCCTTAAATTATGAATTTAAATTATTTTCTTATTTTTCTAACTACTAAAACTGCTATTATTGCAACTACTGCAACTACACCTGCTATTTGGAATACTGTTACTCCTGTTTGAGGTAATTTTGTTATAACATTTCCATGTTCATCTACTATTTGTGAACCTGTATTTGTTTCGCTTCCAGCTTGTTCATTGTTTTGTGTATTATCTGTACTTGGAGTTTCTGGTTGCTCTGGATTTGCTGGTGTATCTGGATCTTCTGGATTTGTTGGTTCTTCAACTGGTTCTACAACTTTTACTGATACATTATCTACTGTTAATGCTTCTCCACTTTCTGTTGTTAATCCACTAGCTGTAAATACTGCTCCATCTGTATTTTCTTTAGCTATAAATGTATAAGTTACAGCTTTTGTTGATACTGTTGCATTTGATGCTGATAATCTTATTACACCTTCTTCACTATCATTTACAGTCATAGATCCTTGACCTAATGTAGAATTTATTGATCCTTTTACATATTCAAAACTATTTGCATCATAGTTTAATACTACGTCTACTACTCTTGATTCATTTTCTAAGTTAACTGTTACTGTTACTGTTACTTGCTCTCCTTTATTAACCTCTGCACTACTTGCATTTATTGTAGCTACCATTACTTGACTAGCCTAACCATCGATAACATACTAAACATAATTACAAGAATTACTAATACAACCTTTTTTTATTTATCTTCTTTTTAATCATTCTCTTCCCTTGGTGATATATAACTCTTTTCACATCTTCTCCTCCTTCACCTCCTTATTTTCCAAAAATGTATTTATTTTCTCACTATACTTATAGTCAAGAAATTGACAAAACAGCTTCTTTCCTGAAACACTTAAGAGCTGTTTTATCTATAGTTTCTCATTTTTCTTTAATCTGTTTCAGGTTATTCGATTTATATTTTAACCTAATTTAGGTTAGAAGTCGATAGTAATTTTTAGATATTTTAAAATATTTTTATAAAATGTGTTTTTAGCTTATTTTCATGCACTTTTTACAATTTCACAAGAAAAAATCCTCAAATATTTTTAAAAATAACTGAAATGGAAAAACATAATGCAAAGGAGGAAAATAAACTATGAATAATAACAAATATGAAAAATCTTACAATAGAATAAGATCATTGAGAGAAGATAATGATTTAACTCAAAAAAAATTGCTAATATATTAAATATGTCACAAACTGGATATTCAAAATATGAAACTGGAGAAAATGATATACCAACAAAAATTTTAATAAATTTAGCTTATTATTATAATACTTCTATAGATTATCTACTTGGAATAACTGACGTGCAAAAGCCATATGCTCGTTCTAAAGATTTTGATTTACAAGATTTATAATATAACTTTTTTATTACTTATCTAATTTTGCAATAGGAAAATTAAAAAGTATCTAACAAGAAAGTTTTATCTATTTTAGTTTCTTTCTTATTAGATACTTTTATCATTGTAAATGTAATTAGTTTTTAATCTTCCTTCATTAATACTAATGCTCTTTTAGGACAAAAGTTTGAACATTTACCACATTTAATACATCTATCATAATCAATTATAGGTACTGAAAAATCTTTTTGTGATAGAGCTCCTACTGGGCAAACTTTTACAGCTGGGCATTTATGATTTTGAGGACATCTGTCTTTTATAATCGTTAATTTTTTATTTTCCACAAAGTTCCTCCTTTCTGCAACTTTGAATATTCCACTCTTACTTTTTCATACTATCTAAAATTTGTCTAGTAGTACTAGATTTATCAAATTTATTTACTAAAAAAATAATTAATCCTATTATAATAAATGTAGCTACATATATAATTATACTAAAGGACCAATCACCTGATGCAATATTTTCGCCAGCAAATGTTGAAGATATTACAGATGGTAATCTTGCAAAAGTTGAAATCAATATAAATCTTAATGGTTTGATAGGTAATAATCCTCCAATATATACTAATAAATCTTTTGGAGTTCCTGGTATTAAAAATAATATTAGCATTATAAATTCTATTTTTTCTGTATTTTTCATTAATTTACTATTTTCTATCTTCTCAATCTGTTCTTTGCTACAAAATTCATATACAAATTTTCTTCCAAGTCTTCTTACCATAAATAAAATAAAAGTTGTCAAAATAGCTACAGAAACTGTTATAAAAATTGTTCCACCAATTCCTCCATAACACATTCCAGCTAGTATTTCTATTGGCTCTCCAGGAATTACAATTAAAAATATCTGTGCAAATTGTATTCCAAATAACATTAGTAATCCAAGAAAACCTAAGTTATCTATTTTTTCTTTAAATTCTAATTGACCTTCTTGTGTACTTAAGTTTTTTACAATTGGAAATAAGTATATTATTACTGCTATACATATCGCTAATGCTATTATTGCTAATATTATTTTAAAAATAGTTGTCTTTTTTAGTTTCATCATTTCATGTCCTTTCTTTTTTCTTACTAGAGATATAGATAGTGAAAATGGGGACGGGGGTTTTTTTCCCTATTTTTAGTTTAAAACTTGATAATTACGATATTAATTAAAAATAGGGAAAAAAACCCCCGTCCCCATTTTCCCTATCTTCTATTCTACACTTTTTAAGCTTCCTATCATGTCAATTTTCTTTAATGCAAAATATGTGACTACATTTACTATCAGTGTAAATATTAAAGTAATTGCAATTGAATATATGTAACTTATAAAGTCTATTGTTTTTGGAAATCTTAACATTTCAATTTCACAAGTTCCTATTATATAGAAATTCAAGAAATATCCTCCAGCTAATCCTAACAATATTCCTATTGCTGTTAATAACATTGTTTCTCTTGACACATATTTATATACTTCTTTGTCATAAAAACCTAATACTTTTATTGTGGCTAATTCTCTTATTCTTTCGCTAATATTTACATTTGATAAATTATATAATACAACAAATGCTAATAATCCTGCTGATACTATTAATATTAACACAACATAATTTAGTGAATTCATTGTGTCATCTAATGATTTCATAACTGTTGATGTTGATGTTATTGTTGATATTTCATTTTGTTGCAACATTTCTCTTGATAGTTCTTGTTGTTCTTCATCACTTAAATTATTATCTTTTAATAATAATACATTTGTTGAATAATCTGTTTCGAAGTTTTCATTATATAAGTCTTTTGTAATATATACATAGTGTGAAACATAGTTCTCTACAGTTTTTGTTACTTTAAATTCTTTTGTTTCATCATTTGTTGTTTCGATTGTAATTGTATCTCCTTCGCTTACATTTAAAAGTTCTGCAAGTTTATCTGTTATATATACTCCTTCATTATTTAATTCTATATTTTCTTCTGTTTCATTATCAATCAAATTTATACATTTATTGACTTCATCATTGTTGTTTGGTATAACTATTTGAATATCTTTTTCATTATTATCTTTTTTAGCTACACCTGATAGCATATCTGTTTCTATTACATCTGTAATTCTATCATCACTTTTTATGTTAGTAATAAGATTTTGAATTTGCTCATTTTCTAATGAACTTTTTAATGTTACTTGCATATTATAATCAAATATTTTTTCATATTGATATGGTAATATTTTTGATATTGAGTCTTTTAATCCAAATCCTGCTAATATTAAAGATGTACAGCCAAATATACCAATGATAGTCATTAAAAATCTTTTTTTGTATCTAAATATATTTCTTACTGTTACTTTTTGTGAAAAGTTCAATCTCTTCCAAATAGGTGTTATTCTTTCTAGCAAAACTCTTTTTCCAAGTTTTGGTGCTTTTGGTCTTAATAACGTTGCTGGTTGATTTACTAATTCTCTTAATATCGCATAAATTGTTGCACCTACTATACATACATATATTAGCCCCAATCCTAATGAAGAATACGCATGATTGAATTCAATTATAATATCTGGCATTATATACATAATGCTATACATTTCCCATATTAATCTTGGTAATAATTGAAATCCTATGTTCATTCCTATTAATGAACCTATAATACAAGCTAAGCTTGAATATAAAATATATTTTATAGAAATTTGGAATTTGTTATATCCTAATGCTTTTAATGTTCCTAATTCTTGTCTTTGTTCTTCTACCATTCTAGTCATTGATGTAAGTGAAACAAGTGCTGCTATTGCAAAAAATACAATTGGAAATACTAAACTTATATTTTCTACACTTTCTGTATCTTGTTTAAAACTTCTATATCCTGTATTTTCGTTTCTATCCAATATATACCATTCTGGATTTTCTATTTCATTTACTTTTTCTCTTGCATCTATTAATTTTGCTTCTGCTTCTTCAATTTTTTGATTAAATTCCGTTTTGCTTTTTTCTAATTCTGCTTCTCCCTCTTGTAATTGAGTTTTTGCTTGTTCTAATTGACTTCTAGCATTTGCAAGTTCTCTATTAGCTTTTGCTTTTTCACTTTTAAAATTGGCTTCTTGCTTTGGAATTTCGGTTTTCGCACTTTCAATTAAAGCTTCTGCATTTGCAAGTTCTTGTCTTCCTGTAGTTATTTGATTGTTTATTTCAGTAATTCCCGCTTCTACAGATTGTTTATTACTTTCTAACTGAATTTTTTGATTTTCTAATAGATTTTTGGATTGCTCTAATATCATTTTTTGTTCTTCTGTTAAGTTTGGATCATTCAACTTTTCTATAATTTGAGCATAATTTACATTTATTTCTTCTAATCCTGCATTTATACTATTTAAGTTAGTTTCTAATTCCTGTTTTTGTGTTTCTGCTATACTAAAACC
Organism: uncultured Clostridium sp.; assembly: GCA_946498265.1. Lineage (GTDB taxonomy): Bacteria > Bacillota > Clostridia > TANB77 > CAG-508 > CAG-269. The sequence goes on from CAMMNR010000011.1 coordinate 18,808, forward strand.
TTGTTCAGCTTCTTGTTTTCTATTATTATATTCAGTTATATTTCTTAAAAGTTCAGCTTTTGCACTTTCTAATTTTTTTTCGGCTTGTGAAAACTCACTATTTGCTTTTTGCTCATTTACTGATAATTCATTTTCCCCTTTTGTAATTTCGTCTCTAGCACTTTGTAACTCTTGTTCTGCTTGTATTATCTTACTTTCTCCATCTTGTTTTTGTGTATTAAATTCCTGTTCTGCTTCTGCTATTTTATTATTTGCTTGTGTAATTAAACTTTGATATCTTGCTTCTTCTCTTTCTTCTTTTATTTCTTCAATATTATTTTTTACATTTTCTATATATTTTTCATAACTGCTACTTGCTGTTGTGTATTTTTCACTATCTTTTACCTTTATATATATTTCTGTATAAAAATCTATATTTACATTTTCTTTAGATACATAAATAAAATAGTTTATTTCTCCAGAACCTAAACTACTTGTTCCTCTATCTAAAGAAATATATAAAGGGCTCTGTACTGTTCCTACTATTTTTAATTCCTTTTGCTTTAGATATTCTACTTCATCACCATTAGAATTCTCTTGATTCTCTACCTCTATTGTAATAGTATCACCAATTTTTTTATTTGTTCCTGTTAGAAAAGCTTCCTCTACTACACATTCATTTATATTTTGTGGCAAACTTCCTTCTACCAATTTAGGTTTATTAATATCTTCCACACACATAACTTTTGATACTATTTCATTTTCCTCTAATTCTATCAATCCATCTTGGCTATATGTTCCATATACATTTTCTACACCTTCTACATTTTTTAATGCCTCTATATCCTCGTTTGTAAGACCTAATGTAGATATTACTTGTATATCATATACATTTTGATCCTTAAAGTATGTATCTATCGTCTCTATCATATCTGGTGATGTAGCTCTTAATCCTGCGAAAAATCCTACTCCTAATAATGCCATTATCATTATTGATATAAATCTTTTATATGAATTTTTTATTTCTTTTATACTATCTTTTAATAGTGCTTTTTTTAACACATTATCACCTCCAATTTATTACATGATTACCATTCTATTTCTTCTATTGGTGTTGGTGACTCATTTATTTCTACACTTTCTGCTTTTCCATTTTTAAATCTTATAACTTTATCTCCCATTGGTGCTATTGCTGCATTATGAGTTATTATTAATACTGTCATTTTTTCCTTTCTTGAAGTATCTTGCAACAATTTCAATATTTGCTTTCCTGTTTTATAATCTAACGCTCCTGTTGGTTCATCACATAACAATAATTTTGGATTTTTAGCAATTGCTCTTGCTATTGCAACTCTTTGTTGTTCTCCTCCTGATAACTGTGATGGAAAATTGTTTTTTCTATCTTTTAACCCAACTTTTTCCATTATTTCATCAGGACTTAATGAATCTTTACATATTTGTGTTGCTAGTTCTACATTCTCTATTGCAGTTAAATTTTGTACTAAATTATAAAATTGAAAAACAAATCCTATATCTTCTCTTCTATATTT
>CAMMNR010000012.1 GCA_946498265.1 uncultured Clostridium sp.
AATATATTATATAAGGTGTGCCAAAATAGCCCGTCCCCTTTGGCAACAATAGGGAAAAAAAGCCCCGTCCCTAAATTCCCTAAAGCCCCGTCCCTAAATTCCCTATCTAGCCATCCCTTTTGGCACATTTAGCATTAACTTTTCCATCTGTAAACCTAATTTCTATTTCGTCACCTGCATTTAGCTGTTTAACACTTTTAACTATTTTATTATCTTTTTCTACTAGTGAATATCCTCTTGATAATGTTTTTAGTGGACTTAATGCATCTAATTTTGACACTAACTCTACATATTTTGTTTTTTCATTTTTATATTTTTGTTTTATTGCACTTTCAAGCTGTTTTATATACATATCTATTTTTATGTAATTGTCATTTATTCGTCTTGTTGGTTCTTTGAATACAGAACTTGACATACATTTTTCATATCTTAATCTCATAAATTGCACTTTTTTTATTAATGACATCCTTAATCTGTCTATATATGAATTTAACTTTTTGTTTATTTCATATATATCTGGTACAGCTAATTCTGCCGCTGCTGATGGTGTTGGTGCTCTCAAGTCTGCTACAAAATCTGCTATTGTAAAATCTGTTTCATGTCCTACAGCTGAAATTATTGGTATTTCAGAATTATATATACTATTTGCAACAATTTCTTCATTAAAAGGCCATAAATCTTCTAATGAACCTCCCCCTCTTGCTAAGATTAATACATCTGCTAATTTATTTTTATTCATATAATCTATACCATATGCTATTTTCTCAGCAGCTCCTTCTCCCTGAACTGGTACTGGTAATAATCTTATATACACATTTGGATTTCTTCTTGTAGAAACATTTATAATATCTCTTATTACTGAACCTGTTTGTGATGACAAAACTCCTATTATTTTTGGCATCATAGGTATTTTCTTTTTGTGTTCTGCATCAAAAAGTCCCTGTTTTTCTAGTTTTTCCTTTAATTGTTGATATTTTGTATATAAATCACCTAAGCCATCTTCTTGCATAGCTTTTACATATATTTGATATACTCCATCTCTTTCAAAAACTGATACCCCTCCCAAAATTATAACCTTCATACCATCTTTTGGCATGAAGCTTAATTTTTGAGCATACGTTTTAAACATTACACATTTTATTAAACTTTTTTCATCTTTTAATGTAAAATACATGTGACCTGTGTAATGATTTTTAAAATTTGAGATTTCTCCCTTTATTAGTAATTCAGTTAGATATTCATCTTTTTCAAATTTATCTTTTATGTATTTATTCAGTTCGGTTACTGTAATTGCCATTTCAGAATAATTCATCTTTTTCTTCCTTTTGTCATTTTAAAGACGCGTTTAAAACGACATTTTTTCCTATACTTAAATTCCCTTTTTGGACGCGTCCCCAAAATGGTAACTTTATTTGCTATTTTTAGACACATCTCCAAAATGACAATTTACAACACTTGCTAAAATTCCATTAATAAAGTTCTTTGATGTATCTTCTCCGTATTTTTTTGCTAATTCAACAGCTTCATTTATTACTACTTTAAATGGTAATTTTTTATATATCATTTCATATATTGCTAGTTCTAGTATTGATAAATCCATCTTAGAAATTCTTTCTATTTTCCAATCTGATTTTAAATTCTTTTTTATCTCTTCTGTTATTTTTTCTTTGTTAGTTTCAATTCCTAAAACTGCATCTTCAATATATTTTTTAGCATTTTCATCTTTTATATCATTATTTTCGATAAATGTTTCTATTTGCTCTTTTTTATTTTCTGTTTTTTGTATCTCTAGACTATATATTAGTTTAAATGCTAGTTCTCTCATAGACGACCTGTTCATAATTTCCTCTTTCTAATTACATTTTATCAATAAATTTTTTTAGTTTTGTTTTTACATCTTCTTTATTTTGTTGTATATAATTTCCTATAAATGCTCCTAATGCTAATATTACTATTGCTAATATTAAGTCACGTAGTCTTGTTATCAATATAAGTATGGCTACTATAATTCCTATTATAGCTCCTTTATACTGGTTCCAAAAATCTTTAAAGTTTTCCATTTTTATATCATTCCTTTCTCAAGGCACAAATCTGGTTGGAAAAGAATTAAATTTTTCAACCTTAACCTTCCTTTATATATTCATCTTGTATTATATATCTATGCTTCATTTGTTTGTTCTGGTGCTACTTTTTTAACTGTAATATTTACTTCTTTTACTTCTAAATCTGTTGCTTTTTTAATTTTTTCTTTTACACTATTTTGAAGGTTAGCTGATAAATCTTTTATTACAGCATCTGCATTTACTACTAAATTTGCATAAACTTTAACATTATTGTCTTTATCTAATTCTACTCTAGTTGTTACATCTTGTGTATTTTCAAAAGTTTTTGCTACTGAATTAACTAAATTTTCTATAGTTTCTTTAGATATCATTAATTTTCCACTTTCGTTTTCTAAAAGAACACCTTGTCTTTCTTTTATTTGCTCTTTTGATGTTGAATCAAAAAATATACATTTTATAGAAAGTAAAATAAATACTATATTTACTCCTAATAATATTTTGCTTGATGTTTCTCCTGTTATTATATTACTTACTATACTTCCTACTAAATCTATGTCAAGCCAATTAAATATTAATAAACTTAAGATAACTGCCAATATTAACATGACATAAGAATATATAATTAGTGTGATTTTTTCTAAAATTTTCATTTTTATTTCTCCTTTTACATTTTATTTTTAATTTTTTATATTTTATTTTTTTACTTTACATCTTTCTGTTTTGATTTATACTAATTTAAATCATTTATTACTTAACTACAAATTTTTGTTATATTTATTGTTCATCTTCTTTTTAGCAATTTTATTCTTGTTCTTCTGAATTTTCTTGATTTACTTTATTTTCTTCTAATACAGCATCTGTATTTACTCCTTGAACATGTACATTAACTTCTTCTACATTTAGCCCTGTCATATTTTCAACTGCTTTTTTTACTCTATTTTGAATTTCAAAAGCAACATCAGGTATTCTTGAACCATATTCAACAATTATATTTACATCTATTTTCACAGCTTTTTCTGAAATATCAACCTTAATTCCCTTTGCTAAATTTTTCTTTCCACTTAAAACTTCTGTAATTCCTCCTGCAAATCCTCCTGACATTCCAGCTACACCAGGTACTTCTGATACAGCAACACCAGCAATTACAGCCACAACATCATTTGAAATTTGGATTCCTTCATTTTCTGTTTTTATTTCTTCTTCTAATTCAATAACTTCCCCATTTTCTTCATTTACTTTATTTTCTTCTTCCATAAAAAAACCTCCTTATTTTTATATAAAAAAGATATACTTAACTTCTGTATAAGTATACCAATTTTTTACTCTTTTTACAACCATTTTTACCAAATTTTCATTTTTAATTAATAAAATTAGTTACAATTCAAAGTATCAGCTAAGCCCATAGTATCTTAAAATATATGATTTTGAATGCGATTGAAATAATTTTAGAAATTATCATTCAAATACACTATATTCTATTATTTTATTTCCTCTTAAATAATCATTTATATTCATTCTTTTAGCATTTTCACCCTGAATTTCTAAAACCCTTATAATTCCATCTTTCGCTTTAATATATAATCCATCTTTTTCATTTGAAACTAAAACCGTTCCATTTTTTATTATATCAATATCGTTATCAACAATTATATTTAGTGAGTTAGCTATATCAACCTTCCAAAATTTTAGTTTTTTACCATTCAAATATGAATATGCTCCCATTATTGGATTTAAACCTCTTATTAGATTCTTTATCTCAGTTGCACTTTTATTATCCCAATCTATTTTTGCCATTTCTTTATTAAGCATTGGTGCAACTGTAAAGTCTTCACCTTGTTTTTCTCTTGGTGCTGTTCCACTCTGAATTTGCTCTAATGTTTCAACTAAAAGTTCTCCACCTATTTTTGATAATCTATTCCATAATTCTCCTGTTGTTTCATTATCAGCAATTTCTACTTCTTTTTTCAATATCATATCTCCCGTGTCCATACCTTCATCCATATACATTGTTGTAACTCCTGTTGTTTTATCTCCATTTAATATGGCCCATTGTATTGGGGCAGCACCTCTATATTTAGGTAATAATGAAGCATGAACATTTATACATCCTAATTTTGGTATTTCTAAAATTTCTTTTGGCAATATCTTTCCATATGCTACCACACATATGATATCTGGATTCAATTTCTTAATTTCATTTATAAAATCTGTATTATTTTTTACTTTTTCTGGTTGGAATATTTTTAATTCTTTTTCTAATGCAAATTCTTTTACAGGAGTTGGTATCATTTTCATACCTCTTCCTTTTGGTTTATCTTGGTTTGTAACAACTGCTAATATTTCATGTCTTGCATTATATATTGCTTCTAAACTTTCTTTGGCAAAATCAGGTGTTCCCATAAAAATTACTCTCATATAAATCTCCTTTCTTTCACCGGGGACGTTCCTTCAATCCCCAAAATTAGGGAATATGGGGACGAACCTAGATAAGACCTCCACATTTTCTACATCTACCTGTTATCCTAGCACAATCCTCACACAGTTTTGGAATATCAGAATTTCCATATTCTTCTGTCTTATTACATATTTCGCATTTATATGGTGTCATTACTGTAGCCGCAAAGCCGTCATTACTGCAATAACATTGCACCTTCTTTACTTTTATAGATATAGGGAAAAAAAAGGGCGTCCCCTTTTTCCCTATTCTTTTTCTGGCTCTATATATTCTAATGTTCCTGGAACCATTTTTTCAACAAATAGTTCTCCATTTAAGTGGTCTACTTCATGTGCTATTGCTTGTGCTAATAATTCTTTTGCTTTTACTCTCATTCTTTTTCCTTCTCTGTCTGTATATTCTGCCACTACTTCTGCTGGTCTAACTACTTTTGCAAATTTATTTGGAAAACTTAAGCATCCTTCATCTACTTCTTGTTCTCCTTTAGTCTTTATTATCACAGGATTTATTAAAACTATTGGTCCATTATCATCATATAAATCTATTACTATAACTCTTTTTAAAACTCCTACTTGAACTGCTGCTAGTCCTACTCCGTTATACTTATGCATTGTTTCTATCATGTCATCTATTAAAGTTTGTAGCTTATCATCTATTGTTTCTACTTCTCTAGATTTCTTTTTTAAGATTTCGTCACCTTCTAATCTTAAATTTCTTATTGCCATTTTTGCTCCTTCCTTTCATTTTTTGTTACATTTTCTTATAATTAACACATGATGAACATTTTTTAACTTTTCTTCTATCTTGTTACATCATATTATTAGGATTAACATCAATTGTTATCCTTGTTGTTTTTAAATTTGTTTTATATATTTCTTTTAAACAATTATTAAATACAGTATTTGCTTCTTCATCCATACGTCCTTTTATGATTATTCTCCATCTATATTTATTTTGTATCTTGTCTATTGGCGATGGCATTGGTTTAAATATTATAAATTTTGTTTTGTCTAAACTGTTATTTAAATACTGATATATTATATTGCTTGTCTTTTTTATTTCTTCTTCACTTTCACTGTTAAATCCAATTACTATTATATCGCAAAATGGAGGATATTTCAACTGTTTTCTTATAGCGACTTCTGTTCCAAAGAATAAATCATAATCTTGTTTCTTTGCACATTGTATACTAAATTCTGATGGATTATATGTCTGGATTATTACTTTTCCTGGTAAATTTTCTCTTCCTGCTCTTCCTGCTACTTGTGTTAATATTTGAAATGTCCTTTCACTCGCCCTATAATCATCTATATTTAATGAACTGTCTGCTGCAATAACTCCAACTAAAGTTACATTTGGAAAATGATGTCCTTTTACTACCATTTGTGTTCCTATTAAAATATCTATATTTTCATTTTTGAATTTATTTAATATTTCTTCATGAGAATTTTTCTTTGTAACAGTATCTACGTCCATCCTTATAGTTGAAGCATTTGGAAATTGTTTATGGATTTCTTGTTCTAATTTTTGTGTTCCTGTTCCAAAATACCTTATTTTATCACTATGACATTCAGGACATACTGTAACTACTTTTTCTTCATGTCCACAATAATGACATTTTAACTTGTTTTCATAGCTATGATATGTCATACTAATATTACAATTTTTACATTTTACTGTATAACCGCAATTTCTACACATTATAAAAGTTGAATAACCTCTTCTGTTTAAAAACAAGATTGTCTGCCTTTTATTTTTTATATTTTCTTCTATTTGTGAATACAGTTCTACACTTAGCATTGACCTGTTTCCATTTGCTAGCTCTTCTTTTAAATCTACTATTTCTACACTTGGTAATGATGATTTATTAGCTCTTTTTGTTAATTTTAATAAAGTTATTTTTTCTTTTTTTGTCTGTATTTCTAAGTTTGAATTTGAAAGTGTTTCAAATTCTATTTCTGGATTCGTATCTGGAATAGATTTGTAATATGTTGATATATCTGGTGTTGCACTTCCTAATAATAAAGGACATTTATTTTCTTTTGCTAAATATTTTGCTATCTCTTTTGCTTGGTATTTTGGTGTTACCTCTGATTTATATGAACTGTCATGTTCTTCATCTATTATTATAATCCCTAAATCTTCAACTGGTGCAAATATTGCTGACCTTGCTCCTATTATTATTTTTGCTTTTCTTTCTCTTATTTTTTCCCATTCATCATGTCTTTCTCCTATTGACAATTTACTATGTAATATTGCAATTTTCTCTTCTCCAAATCTTGATATAAATCTATCTAAAATTTGTGGTGTTAAAGATATTTCAGGTACTAATACAATAGCTGTTTTTTCTTTAGATATTACATCTTCTATTAGTTGCAAATATATTTCTGTTTTTCCTGAACCTGTTACTCCATATAATAAAAATTGTTCATATCTTTCTTCATTAATTGCATTTTTTACTTTTTCATATGCATTTTCTTGTTCTTCTGTTAAGACCAATTTATTTGTTTTTTCTACTTTTTTGTTTATTAATGGATTTCTGTTTACTTTTTTCTCTACTATCTCTAAATATCCATTTTTCACTAATGTATTTACTATTGCTCTTGAGCAATCTGTAAATGCTTCGATTTCTTGTATTGTAGAACCTTCATTATTTTTTAAAAATTCCAATATTCTTTTTTGTTTTTCTGACTTTATTTTTCCTGATTCTATATCATTATTTATATCTTCTATGTCTTTTTTTAAATATATACTGTTAATGGTTTTGTCTTGAACTCTTTTTTCTTTGTTCTTTGTTCTAGTACCTGGTGTTAACATTAGTTTTATGCAGTCGGACATGGTACAAAAATATCTTTTTGCCATCCATTTTGCTAATGCTATCTGTTTGTCTGTTAGGTTGTCTTCTATTTTTTTTATATCTTTTATCTGATATTCTGATTTATCTTTTATTTTTATGACAAATCCTTCCTCCAGCTTTTCTCCTTTTCCAAATGGTACTAATACTTTACTTCCAATAACTATATAGTCTTCTAGCTCTTTTGGAATATTATAGTCAAATGTTGTATTAAGTTTTTTTGCTGTTCTATTTATTATTACTTCTGCAACCATTTTTTCTCCTTTTCTTTTTGCGTCTTTAGTGGCTCAATATACTCATGAATATTATAAATAATAGTTTCTTAATTCTAAAATTTAATCATTTTTTTCTTTTAAAAATCTTTTAAATAAAAATGTCAAGAAATATGGGAAAGTATAGAATTTTCCGTTAAAACCTATATTTCTATATCCTAATTTTATTCCGTATTTAATATCTTTATATTTTTTACTTTCTACCAAATTATTTAAAGAAACTGTAGAACCATCATTTGCTTTTACTTCAACTGGAATTAACGAGTTTTTATCACGCACAAAGAAATCCATTTCTATTGTACCTTTTTCATTTTTATAAAAATATAACTTATATCCTTGTTTTACAAGCATATCTCCAACTATATTTTCATAAATTGCCCCTTTATAAGTATTGAAATTTTTATTATACCTTAAATCATCTTGAGCTTCTTCATCTAGAGAACCTATTAGTAATCCTGTGTCTTTAAAATATATCCTGTAATTATCCGGATTATAGTTTCCACCAAGAGGAAGTTCTGGTTGTTCTAGGCAATAACAAACATTGATAATTCCTGCATTGTTTAGCCAATCTATTGTCCCAATATATTCTCTATTTCTTGCCCCATTTTCTACTTTCGAAATCTGGAATTTTTTATTTTCATTTCCTAAAAAGACCGGAATTTTACGATATACATTAAGAATTTTACCTTGATCCAACCCTCCAGCATATTTAGTTATATCTTCTTCATAATCTTGGATAATTTGTTTTTGCATCTTCAAAGTACCACTATAATTATTATTTTTTACAAAAGAATTGACAATGGCTGGCATCCCTCCTATTATCATATATTCTTTAAAATTATCAAACATAACTGACAATTCAGTTTCAGAAAATGGAATTACATTTTTCATATGTTCATATAGATTCTCTATTTGTTCTTCTTTATATCCTTTAGCCCAAAGAAATTCTTCAAAATCCATTGAATACATCTCATAATCTTCTTTATTCCCAACACTATTTGATTCAATTTCATTATAATTAATTCCCATAAGAGAACCTGAACAAATCACATCATATCTACCATCTTCTCTAAATGACTTTAGAGATGTTGCACAATTAATACAATCTTGTAATTCATCAAAAAATATCAATGTATCTCCAGGAATGAATTCAAGATTAGGATTTCTTAATGAAATATTTTTTATAATTGTGTCAACTTCAAATCCATCATCAAAAATATCTTTAAATTGTTTTTGAAGTATAAAATTTATTTCAATAACATTTTTATAATTATTTCTTGCAAAATTTCTAATTGACTCTGTTTTTCCTATTTGACGTGCTCCTTTTACTATTAATGGTTTTTTATCTGGACTATTTTTCCATTCTATTAAATATTTATCAATTTTTCTTTTCAAAAGTTCCATAATTCTCACCATCCTATATACATTATATCACAAAATTCCAGCAATATGCAACATCATTTTTCACAAAATTCCATATCAATTATGTTTAAAATTCACAAAATTCCATATATTTTATTTGTAAATATCACAAAATTATATATTTTTTTGCATTATCAGTAATGCTCTTTACTATAGCACAAAAAACTGAGATATGAAATTTTTGTTTTTCTCATCTCAGTCATTAATTTTTAACAGAAAATTAAATATAATACTTTTATATTTCAATTCATTTTTCTAATTTTTTTTCGTTTTCTATAATTGTCATAATTATTTGAACTGTTTTTTCTAAATCATCATTTTTTATAACATAATCATATAAATTAATTTTTGATTCCTCATATTCTTGTCTACCTAATCTCAATTGAATTTCTGCTTCTGTTATATTTTTATCTCTTTCTATTAATCGTCTTCTTAATTCTTCTTTATCAACTTTTAAAAATATTGTTACTAATTTTGTTTCATCTTTTAGTAAACGAATTAAATTTTCTGTTCCATTAACTTCTATATCTTTGACGATTATCTTGCCACTAGCTATTTTTTCATTTAATAATTTTTTTGAAGTTCCATAATAATTTTCATGATGTAAATCATATTCGTAAAATTCATTATTTTTTATTTTTTCTTCAAATTCTTCTTTACTAATAAAGTGATACTGTACCCCTTCTTCTTCTCCTTCTCTTGGGCTTCTAGAAGTATAAGAAGGTAAAGATACAACATTTTTCATTCTTTTAATAAGTTCTTTTTTTATAGTATCTTTACCAGAACCAGACACTCCTGACAAAATTACTAACATACTATTGTTACCTTCCCTTCTGCAATCTCATTTGCAGCTAATGTAACTGGTGATTCTTCTTTTACTTTTGTCAATGGTTCTTCTCCAGCTGCTATTTGTCTAGCTCTTCTTGCTGTAGCAATTACTAATTCATATCTATTGCTTGCTTTTGTTAATAATTCTGTAACACTTGGTTTTACTATCATAAAAAATCCTCCTAACAAATTATTTTGAATTTTCTCCTATTTGCTTATTAATTTCTTCTTGTGATATTGTCTTATCAATTCTTCCTCCTACTGTTTCTGGTTGAACTGCTGATAATATTATATGTCCAGAGTCCATAATTAATACAGCTCTTGTCCTTCTTCCATATGTTGCATCTACTGCAGTTTTATTATCTTTTGCTTCTTGCACCATTCTTTTAATTGGTGCTGATTCAGGACTAACTATTGCTACTATTCTTTCTGCTGAAACTATATTTCCAAATCCTATGTTTACTAATTGCATAAAATCATCCTTTCTATTCTATATTTTGTACTTGTTCTCTTATGTTTTCTATTTGTGTTTTTATGTCTATAACATCATTTGTTATTTCTAAATTATTTGCTTTTGATCCTATTGTATTTGTTTCTCGATTCATTTCTTGAATTATAAAATCTAGTTTTTTTCCTACAGCTTCATTTGAATTTAGTAAATTACTAAATTGTGATATATGACTATCTAATCTTGTAATTTCTTCTTCAACTGAACACTTATCAGCATAAATTACAACTTCTTGTGCTAACCTTGTTTCATCTATTTCTTTATTTTGTAATAATTCTTTTATCCTTGTTTCTAATTTTACTACATAATCTTTAATAAGTCCAGTAGATAATGAAGATATTTCCATGATTTTTTGTTTTATATCTTGTATTCTATTAGCTAAATCTGTTGCAATTTTGTTTCCTTCTATTTGCCTCATATTAACCAATTGATTTACTGCTAAGTTTACAACTTCAAGAGTTTCTGTTCTTATTATTTCATCATCTTGCTCATTTTGTATACTTAGAACATCTGGATATTTTGAAATCTCTGTTACTTCTATATTAGAATTAATATTTTCTTTCTCAGCTAGTTTTTTTAGTTCACTTATGTACATTTTTGCAATTTCTGTATTTATTTTTATATTTTTCCCTTCTGAAGAGTTATTTTCAAAAGTTATAAAAACATCTACTTTTCCTCTTTTTATTTGATTTGAAATACAATTTTTTATATCTTCTTCTAAATAGCTAATTGCTCTCGGCATTTTTATATTTATATCTAAATATCTATGATTTACACTCTTTATTTCTGCTTGATAATTTCTTTCATTTTTTGAAATATTAGCTTTTCCATACCCTGTCATGCTTTTAATCATTTTTACTTACCTCTTTTTTTGTTTTTCTTGTCTTAGTTGAAGTTTTTTTAGTTGTTTCTGCTTTTTTTGTTGTATTTGTTTTACTCTTTGTTGTCTTACTTATATTAGTCTTGGTTTGTCTTGGTTTCTTGCCACTGTTTTCTTCGTTTGAATTATCTTTTTTAGTTGCACTTTTGTTTGATTTTCTTTTTGTTATTTCAGACTTTTCAACTATAGTTTCCTGTTTTTTTGCTTTTGTTTTTTTAGTTGTTGTTCTTTCTTTTTCATTTTTTGTCTCATCTTTTGGCTCAATTTTTGTCTTTTCAATATTATCTGTAAGGTTTTCTTTATTATTATCGACTTTTTTTGTTTTTTTAGTTGCTTCTTTTACAATTGGTTTATCTTCATTTACTATTTGAGAAATATCACTTAAACTATCTAAATATTTTTTCCTATCTTTTGTAAATATGATTATAGCTTTTAAAATAAAATAAATTGAAAATACTCCTGATGAAATTAATAAATATGTATTAAAATCACATTTAAATATATTAATCATATGATTAATAGACAATGTATGAAATGCTAGAACTAGTAATTCTATTGATGTAATTGCTAATTTGCCATTATCTGTTTTATATGCTTTTTCCAAAACAATTAGTCCAGATACTAAATACGCTATTGCAAATATTTCTATATCACCAGCTAACCTTTCTGGTCTCATATTTTGATGTGCAAATATCAATATTAAAAAATATGCTACTACTATTATTGCAACTGATATGTTTTTTAATATTCTTTTTCTTATCTCTTTTGGGATTTTTTTTGAGACTTCATTAGTTTCATTTTTATTATCTTTTTTTTGTAGAAGCTCTTTTTGTTCATTTTTATTACTCGTTTTCTGTTGAGAGTCTTTTGCTTCGTTTTTGATGTTTTCTATTTTATCTTTTGATTTAAGTTTCTTATTTTCTTTCTTATCAACTTTAATTTTTTCTTGCTTTTTATCTGTATTTTCTATAGTATTTCGTTTCATTTTGTCCTCCTAATCTTCTAATTCATACATTAATATACTTAAAATATTTAGTGCTACTGTTTCTGTTCTTAAAATTCTTTTTCCTAATGTGATAATTCTTGCATTTGACTGTTTTAATAAATCTATTTCTTTTTCTTCTATTCCACCTTCTGGTCCAATTACTACCCCGATTTTTATATCTTTTTTAGGATTATTTTTAATTTTTTTAATCTCATCTTTTAATTTATTTATTTTTTCATTTTCATATGCTACTAACACTATATCATAATTAGGACATAAATTACAAATATTTTTTACATTTATCATTTCATTTATGTTTGGTATAATATTTCTTCCACATTGTTTTGACGCAACTTCTGATATTTTTCTCCATCTTTGTAATTTTTTTTCTTTATCTTTATTATCAAATTTTACTATACTTCTATTCATTTCTACTGGTGTTATGTCATTTACTCCAAGTTCTACTGATTTTTGTATAATTAATTCCATTTTATCTGCTTTTGGTAATCCTTGAAATATTGTTACTTTTATTTTTGGTTCTACTGTTTCTTCTATTTTTTCTAATATTTCACATTCAATTTTTTCATCTTCAATTTTTTTGATTTTGCATAAATAATCTTGTAAGTTTTCGGTATCACAAATTGTTATTTCATCTTCTATCTTTTTTCTTAATACTTTTTTTATGTGTTTTATATCTTCTCCGATTATTTCGATTTTATTGTTTTTTATTTGCTTATTATTTACAAAAAATTTTGGCATTTCTTACTCCTAAATATTAATATTTATTATTTTATCATATTTATTTTTATTTTTCTAGTAAAATATTACTATTTTTTAAGTAAAAGTATTTTTATTTATTATTACTAAGCCCTGATACTATTCAAGATATCAAAAAAATTGCACTTAGATTTATTCTAAATGCAATCCTTTTAATAACCTATCTATTAATAGTTTTCAGCTTTTATTTCAAAATATGCTTTTGGATGTGAACATACTGGACAAATTTCTGGAGCTGATTTTCCTATAACTATATGTCCGCAATTTCTACATTTCCAGATTCTGTCTCCATCACGACTAAATACTAATCCACCTTCTACATTTTCAATTAGTTTTTTATATCTTTCTTCATGTTCTTTTTCTATTTTAGCTACTTCTTCAAATAAAAATGCTATATGTGTAAATCCTTCTTCTCTAGCTTCTTTAGCCATTCTATCATACATATCTGTCCATTCGTAGTTTTCTCCTTCTGCTGCCATTTGTAAATTTTCTAATGTTGATTTAATATCTCCACCTTGTAATAATTTGAACCACATTTTTGCATGTTCTTTTTCATTATCAGCTGTTTCTTGGAATATTGCTGCTATTTGTTCATATCCTTCTTTTTTTGCTTTGCTTGCAAAATATGTATATTTATTTCTTGCTTGTGATTCTCCAGCAAATGCCTCCATTAAATTTTTTTCTGTTTTTGAACCTTTTAATTCCATCTTTATATTCCTCCTTTTTCTTTTTATTGCATAGAAAATCATTTTTGCTTTGTTTATGTGTATTTTTTTCTATGCCAAAGGTTGTTTACCTTTATATATTAAATTTATTGTCCTAATTCTATATTATTTTCTTTGGTTTGTCAATCTTTTCTTGTTTATACTTTGGGAATTTTAATCATATTACAAAAATATTATAATTATTAGTAAGTACAACCTAATTGGCTATATATTAAAACGTAACAAATTATTAAAGGTAATATAAACACTATAAGTGTATATATTAAGTCTCTTTTTGTTGTATATAATTTTATTTTGAACAAAATTACAGTATAAAAAACAGAAAACAAAATATTAAATATAATGAAACAAACTAACCTATGCATTGTTGTTTTATGAGCTAAACTTGCAAATCCATCAGAACTACCAGAATTACTAGGAATAATTGTATCTCCTATTTTCATTGAAAAACTTGGCATATAATCTGCTATATAATATGTATCAGTTCCATAAATTAAATTTTTTGCAATTATAAAAAGCAATGTAATAATTATTGTAGTAATTGTTGTTATTATTATTTTTTTATTCATATAATTTCTCCTATTCGTTTTTTTATATTATATCAATACATTTTTACTTTTACATGTAGCCGTTGGAGCGTAGCGACGTTTCTACAATATTTTATTTTCTAATTGATTTTTGTCTCTCTTTGTTCTATAAAAAGAACGAACAGAAATGTCATTGGTGCAGGTAGTGGGAATCGAACCCACACGCCATTTCTGACAATGGTTTTTGAGACCATCCTGTCTACCAGTTCCAGCATACCTGCATAAAAAATATACACTAATATATTAGCATATATTTTTTTAATTGTCCATAATTTTTTTAATTTTTTACTTTTTGTTTAATATTTGCATCATATTCAACCAACATAATTGTTTTTATTTTTATATTAGAAAAGTCATCTTTTTCATCTTCAAATTCAAGAATCTTAAAAACTTTCTTTTCTTTTAATTTTAGTTTCATTTTTGACATATCTATCAATATTTTACTTGAAACATCTTGACCTATTGGCAATGTTTTATTCTGATTATCATAAAAAATACAATTTGTATAACTTATTGCATTTATACCTCTTATTAAATTAAACTTATACAATTTAGCTTTATTTCCTTCTAGTTTAAGCAATTGTTTTACTTCATCATCAGGATTTATATTAAATATATTAAAATAATTAGGTATAATTTTTTCATTTTCCATGGCTTTATATATCGGTAAATCTTCTGATACAACTACTTTATTTATAGCTTGTTTTATTTGTTCTATTATTTGTTCCAATGATAATTTATATCCTAAAGGTTTTGTTGTTTTGTCAATTTCTAATATATTAAATTTATTTTTTAGTGTTTCCCTATGTTTTTTATTTGCTAATTTAGAAATTTTAGTTGGTTCTTTTAATGCTCCTCCAAATATATTAAATTCTTCATTTTCCATTAATATATTTTCATCTTCCGCTTCTTCTTTTAATTCTTTTAAGTTTTGTTCTATATCTTTTTTAGATACTTCATTATTTTTAACCTTGTTTATTATATTAATTAGATTTGTAGTTGTTAAAAATACGCTATCTGTCTCTTTTTTGCTTAGAGCTTTTCTTTGGACTTTGTCCATAGTTTTTCCAAATTCTTCGAAATCATCTTTATAATTAAATACTTTTGATATCTTCTTAATTATATTTACTTCTTCAGTTTCTCCTTCTGTAAGTGTTGCAACTTCGTCTTTATTACTATATTTCCAAAATTCAAATATACTTTTTTTATGACTATCTATTTCCTTAATAAAAGCTGTTGCATTTTCTATTTTTTTCTTAGTATTTTTGTTTTTCAGTTTTAAAGCATTAATATCCATTACAATGTTTTTCAATAAGTTTTCTTTTTCTTCATATTTCTTATATATCTCTATTAGTTCTTCTATAGTATAGTTGTCTTTTTTATGAAATTCTTCATTTTTGTGCTTTGGAGAAACCTCTTTTTCTTCTTCTATTTTTTCTTCTATAATCTCTTTATTTTTCTTTTTTCCATATTTAAAATAATATTTAAATTTTCCAAAAAAAGATTTTTTACACTCTAGAAATGTAGTTATTTGTTTTTCTTTCGCCAAATATTCTTCTTCTTGTTGTTTTGCTATCACTTTTAATTTTTCTAATTTTATATTACTTTCTTCTATAACCTCTTCTGCCATTTCATTTTTTGGTATACCTTTTTTACATTCTTCACTTATCCATTGTGGCATATTTTCATATTCTATTATATCGTCTTCATGATAAAAATCTATACTACCTTTTTTATTTATATTTGTTTTAAAAGTATAATACTCTGGTAATTCAGTTTGTAATATAAACATAGCTTTTAAAAGTCTATATAATTGTTTGGCTTCTTTTTCACTTTTTATTTTAATTCTATATTGACTTTTTATATTTTCATAGACTTCTGTTTCCCCTACAACAATTATATTCATTTCATCTTTTTTATTATATACTTCATATATAAATGGCCAGTCTTTTGTAAATAACCATAAATAATTTGATATATCTTCAAATTCTGATTTTTTAAAATATTTTGTACTATATGACAAATTTCTAATTGGTACAAATATTTTGTCATTTGGATTATCTTCTATTTGTTTTTTGATTAGGTAGAAAAATGTTGAGTAATCTGTATCTTCTGTTGGTACTAACATAAAATACTTTTTAGTATTTTCTGAATAATATATCTGCCATAAATAGTTTCCTTCAAATTTTACTTTAAATGGTATCTTTTTATTTAGATTATCTTGTTCTTTTTCTATTTTTTCTATATCGCTTACATTCATTTGTCTTAACATTCTTAAAAATGTCGTATAATTTTCTATATTTTCTTCATGTTCACTATCTAAATATTCAAAAAATGGTTGAGCTTTTTTATATTTCATCTTTAAATCGTCTGATCTATTTGTTGGAGTAATTAATATCTGTATATCATTTACTGGCACATATCTATATTGTTTATATTGTTTTTCATCATAAGATTTTGGAACTCTAAATTCTAATGGTTCAAATTCCATAAATTTCTTGGGAATATTTTCTAAATCTAATCCTATATATTCTAGTTTTTCTTCTATATCATAATCTTTACTTGCTTTTTTTCTAGCCAATTTTATTTCTCCCTTCATGCTTATTTTATAATATCATAAAAGTTCTTAAACTCATAACCTTGTTCTCTTAAATATTGAATTATTTGTGGTAATGCATCTACTGTTGTCTTCTTTGCCTGTGCATCATGCATTAATATTACTACACTATTTTTGGTTCCTACTGTTTCTTTCATCCTTTGCAATAAAAAATCTACTGTAGCATTATTTTTTTCAGAATCTCCTATTAATGCATTCCAATCAACATTTACAATATTGTTCTGATTTAATAAAGTTTTCGCTTGTGTTTTTATTTCAGCATATTTACCACCTACTAATCCTCCTGGAAATCTAAATAAATGTGAATTATACTCTGGAACATTTATCGCTGTTTTTATTGCATTATTACATTTGTTAAATTCATCTAAAACTGATTGTGGTGATGTATAAATTGTTTCATATACATGTGAGTAACCATGATTTGCTATGTAATGTCCTTCTTCATAAATTCTTGAAACTACTTCTGGCATTGCTTCCACTCTTGAACCTAATACAAAAAATGTTGCTTTTACATTTTGTTGTTTTAATATATCTAAAATACTTGTTGTTAAAATTGATGGTCCATCATCAAATGTTATAAATGCTCTTTTTGTTTCTGAATTATATATTTTTTCAACATTTTGTATTCCTTCTTCTGTTAATTTAGGAATTTTAGCTTGTCTTTGTTTTTCTTGTTCTATTTTTATTTGCTCTTGTTTCTTTTGTTCTTCTTCATTTAATGATATTAACTGTGCTTCATAATCTTTATATACATTATATATTTTGATAGTATCTATTGAATATATTAATATTATTAGTAGTAAAATAATTGTTAATATTGATATTAGGATTATTAAAATTTTGTTTTTCTCTGATTTTGTCCTTTTGTCTTCTGTATCTATTTTATATATATTTTTATATCTCATTATATTAAATCCTCTTTTATTTTTTCTTTCTTCTGATTGTTCTTCTAGTAAACTTGTATTTTTGAATTCTAGTAAATATAATAATAGAATTCAATATAACACAATAAAACTTTAATAAATACAACATTTACTAAAGTTTTTATCTTTCGTATTAAAGCTCCTAATTTAATTTTTTAAATTTATCCTTTCATTAAATTTTTTATATATTCAACCTCTTCCTCCATATTCAATCTCATGAATATAGGTTCACCTTTTTCTATAACTTTAATATTTGTTAATTTATCATATTCATATAATGAACTCCATGTTTTTAATTCTTTATTTTCTATTCCTAATTGTCTTAATATATTTTCACCTGTTTCTCTCATAAATGGACTTATTAAGATTGCAATTTTTCTTAAATTTTCTACTAGATGATACATACAAGATTTTAATTTTTCATCTTGATTTTCTTTTACTAATACCCATGGTTGTGTTTCATCTATATATTTATTTGTTCTTGAAATAAGATTCCATATTTCTTGTATGCTAACTGCTATTTCATAATTGTTCCATTTTTGTTCAAATTCTTCTATTTGTTTTTTAGTAAATTCCTCTAATTCTTTATCTACATCATTTGGAGTTCCATTATATTCAGGTAATATTCCATTATAATATTTGTTAACCATTGAAACAGTTCTATTCAACAAATTACTTAAATCATTACATAAATCAAAATTATATCTCTCTACAAACGCTTCTGGTGTAAATAATCCATCTTGATTAACTGGAACTTCTCTCAATAAGAAATATCTTGTTGCATCTAATCCATATCTTTCTATTAAATCTTCAGGATATATTACATTACCTTTAGACTTTGACATTTTTCCATCTTTCATCATAACCCAGTTATGCACTAGTATTGTTTTTGGAAGTGGTAAGTCTAATGCCATTAAAAATATTGGCCAATAAATCAAGTGAAATCTCGCTATATCTTTACCAACAATTTGTAAATCTGCTGGCCAGTACTTTTTGAATAATGTTTCATCTTCTGACATATATCCTATTGCTGTTAAATAGTTTGTTAATGCATCTACCCATACATATATTACATGTTTAGGGTCTTTTAATACCTTTATTCCCCAATCAAATGATGTTCTTGTTACACATAAATCTTCTAATCCTGGTTTTATAAAATTATTTATCATTTCATTTTTTCTATATTCTGGTTTAATAAAATCTGAATGTTCTTCATAATATTTTAATAATCTATCCTCATATTTTTTCATATTGAAAAAATACGCTTCTTCTTTCATTAACTTAACTTCTCTTCCACAATCTGGACATTTTCCATCTACTAATTGTGTTTGTGTAAAATATGTCTCACATGGCACACAATACCACCCTTCATATTCCCCTTTATAGATGTCTCCTTGTTCCATAAACTTATCAAATATTTTTTGTACTATTTTTTCATGTCTTGGTTCTGTTGTTTGTATAAAATCATTATATTGTATGTCCATTTTTTTCCATAATTCTTTTGCCATTTTTGCCATTTCATCTACATATTCTTTAGGAGATTTATTTGCTTCTTTAGCTTTTTCTTGTATCTTCTGCCCATGCTCATCTGTTCCTGTAAGCATGTATGTATCTTCACCCTTTAATGCATGGTATTTTTTGATACTATCAGCTAATACTGTTGTATATGCTGTTCCTATATGAAATCTTCCACTTGGATAGTATATAGGTGTTGTTATATAAAATTTGTCGCTCATTTTTATCACTCCTCCGTTTTGGCATAAATCTGGTATTATATTATCACAAAACCAGTGATTTGTCTATAGTTTTTTTCAATAAGGGGACGTTCCTTCAATCCCTAAAATTCGGGAACAAAGGGACGGACCTTCTTAA